>NZ_RAWR01000174.1:0-23739 GCF_003986945.1 Corallococcus sp. AB018
GACGGACCCGGCGGGCTACCTGGGGCTGGTGAAGGGCTTCTTCGCCCTGGTGGGCACGGCGACGGCGTGGGCCACGTGGCGGCTTGCCCGAGCGTCCGGGGCCTCCACCCTGGCGGCCTCCGGCGGGGCCGCGCTGTTCGCCCTGGCGTCGGTGCCGCTGTACTTCGCGCCCCGGGCCATGAGCGAGAACGCGTCCGTGCTGCCGGTGGTGCTGGGCCTGGCCCTGGCGCTACCGAAGGCCGCGTCCCGGCGCTCGCTGCTCACCGGGGCGTCCCTGCTGGGGCTGGCGGTGCTGCTGCGGCTTCAGAACGGCGTGTTCTGCGTGGGCCTGGTGGCGGTGCTCCTCTGCCGGCGCCAGTGGCGTCAGGCGGGCGTGGCGCTGGCGGTGCTGTCCGGGTGGGCGCTGGCCTTTGGCCTCCTGGACAAGCTCACCTGGGGACGGTGGTTCCACTCCGCCATCGTCTACCTGGACTTCAATGTGGTGCAGGGCAAGGCGGCCCAGTGGGGCACGGAGCCCTTCGAGTACTACCCGCGCATCCTGCGCACGGCGATGCCGGTGCTGACCGTCTTCACGGCCGCGCTGGCCGTGCTGGCCGTACCCCGGGCGTGGGGGCTGTCCTTCCTGGCCGCAGCGTTCTTCCTCCTGCACGCGAACCAGCCGCACAAGGAACTGCGCTTCCTGGTGCCGGTGCTGCCCCTGTTCGCGGCGCTCGCGGGCGTGGGGCTGGACTCCATCCTGCGGGTGCTGCGCGGCGCTCCGGCGAAGGCCACCGCCACGGTGGCGGTGGTGGCGGGGGCGCTGTTGTCCGGCGCGGGCGCGGGGGCGCTCACCTTCGGGGACGTGGGCCAGTACGAACGCGTGCGCCCCAAGGACAGCGCCTGGGATGACCAGGGCACGGTCAACCGGCTGCTGGAGGCGGCGGGCCGGCGCGACGACGTGTGCGGCCTCAAGGTGGAGGCGGTGCACCTGGCGTGGACGGGGGGCTACAGCTACTTCCACCGGAAGGTGCCGCTGTATCCCCACAACGGCCCCGGGCGGGACTCCCGCCGGTTCAGCCACGTCATCACCCGGGCGGGCTTCGAGGGCGCGGGCACGCTGCTGGTCCAGGACGGCCCCCTGGCGCTGGTGAAGCTGCCCGTGGCGGACTGCACGCCGGACCCCGGATATTCGTGGCGACTGCCCTGAGCGGGACAGTTGGGACGCGGAAGACCCTTCCGGCTCCACCGGCGGGTTGGTAAGCCAAGGCCATGCCCGAATCCGACTGCCTCTTCTGCAAGATTCGCGATGGCCTCATCCCGGCGAAGATCGTCTACCAGGACGAGCACTGCCTGGCCTTCGAGGACATCAACCCCCAGGCCCCCACCCACGTGCTGTTCATCCCGCGCAAGCACATCGCCACGGTGAATGACATCACGGCCGAGGACCGGGAGCTGGTGGGCAACCTCTCCATGGCCGCGGCGAAGGTCGCGCGCGAGCGGGGCCACGCGGACACGGGCTACCGCGTGGTGATGAACACCCAGCGCGACGCGGGCCAGACGGTGTTCCACATCCACCTGCACCTGCTCGCGGGCCGCACCCTGCACTGGCCGCCGGGCTAGCCAGCTTCCGAGCCTCGGCCGGCCCCCCCGGGCGGAGTGACACACGCTCCGGGGCGCCGGGTGCTAGCGTTCCCGGGCGCGTGGCCGCCCCTCTTCCCGGGCGGGCCCGCCCGTCATGTTCAGTGCCCAGTCGTCGCCCCAGTCCCGCCGTGCCTATTCCCGCCTCGCCGTGCTGCTGGCCTCCGTGGCCGGCGCGGTCAACGCCATGGGGTTCGTGGCGATGGGCGCGCATGCGTCCCACATGTCCGGGAACATGGCCACGCTGGGCGAGTCCCTGGCCCAGGGCCGCTGGGACACGGCGCGGCTGCCCGCGCAGTTGATGGGGCTGTTCGTCGCCGGGGCCTTCTGCGCCACGGGCCTCCTGGATGCCTCACGCCACCGCACGAGGGGCCGTCACGTGGCCGCGCTGCTATTGGAGGCGCTCGTGCTGGGCGGCGTGGGCGTGGCCATGGCATCCATGCCGGGCACGCACGCGCCCGCGCTGCTCTGGGGCATCGCCTTCGCCATGGGGCTGCAGAACGCGCTCGTCACGCGGGTGTCCGGCGCGGTGGTGCGCACCACACACGTGACAGGGCTGCTCACGGACATCGGCATCCAGTTGGTGCAGATGCTGGCGTGGGTGCGCGACGGCCTCCGCGGGGAAGGCGCGCCGGGGCTATGGCACCGCGTGAGGGACCTGCCCTCCGCCGTGCAGTTCGAGCGCACACGGCTGCACCTGGGCCTGGCGCTGGCGTTCCTCGCGGGCTCCACGCTGGGCCCCTACCTGTTCCTGCGCCACGGGGCCGTGACGCTGGTGCTGCCGTGCGCGGTGCTGGGCGTGCTGGCCGCGCTGGACGTGCGGCTGACCGTGAAGCCCGCGCAGGCACCCACCGTTCCGGGCCGCTGAAGCATCCGGGAAGGCGGCGCGCCGCGTCCCGTCAGGGCGACGCGGGCTGGACCACGGTCTGCGCGGGCTGGACCTGGGCCTGCGCGGGCGCGTCCATGACGTTCGGATTGGCCCCGGCAGGGCCCTGGGCCCTGGGGCGCAGCGCCTGGAGCACGCTGCTGCGCTCATCCGTCCAGACGTATTCCGGCTCGCCGCGCAGCACCAGCCGGCGCACGCGCGCCCGGGTCTTGCTGAAGGTGGCACCCCCGAAGAACTCCTTGTCCGGGCTCAGCAGCATCCACGAGCTGGCCACCGCGTCGCCGTCACTGTCCCGCGCGACGAGCGCCGCGGTCAGGCCGGCGGCCCCCGCGTGCGCCAGGCTGATGGGCACCAGGTCCAGGTGCTGGTTGCTGATGTGCATCGCCAGCAGGCCGTGCGGCGCCAGGTGCTGGAGGTAGAGCGCCACCGCCTCCTTCGTCAGCAGGTGCACCGGGATGGCATCCGAGCTGAAGACGTCCAGCGCCAGCACGTCGAACTGGCGCGAGCCCTGCTCCAGCTCCTTCTCCAGGGAGATGCGCGCGTCGCCTTCCACGACCTCCACGTGCGCGGGCGTGTCCGTCAGCGTGCTGAAGAAGCCGCCCTGCCCCTTGGCGAGGTCGATGATGTCGGGGTTGATTTCATAGAAGCGCACGTCGTCCCCGGCGGCCATGAGCGTGGCGCTGTTGCCCACGCCCAGCCCCAGCATGCCCACGCGCAAGCCGGTGGGCAGCCCCTGGGCCTGACGCAACCGGCGCTGCTCCGCGAGCGCGAGCCCCAGGCCGGCGTCCTTCGTGTAGTACGCCGTGGGGAGGTTCCGGCGCTCCGGGCGGATGTACTGCCAGCCGTGGGTGATGGCGCCGTGGCGCAGGACGTACTGGTGCTGCTGGGGGTCGTTCGCGGACAGCTCCAGCACGCGCACCACGCCGAAGAAGTTGCGCCCGGCGAAGCGCACGCGATCCAGGTCCGTGAGGACGAGCACCGGCAGGTGCACCGCCACGCCCACCAGCAGCGCCCCGCGGAAGAGGCGTTGCGTGCGCGCCACCGACGTCTCCTCCTTCGGCCTGCGCATCAGCCCCGCGAAGGCCACCCCGCAGCACGCGGCCAGCGCCAGCGGGTGCTCCCAGTAGGTGGTGAAGACAGCGGGCGCGACCAGGTTGACGAACACGCCGCCCAGCACGCCGCCCACGGACACCCAGAGGTAGAAGGCGCTCAGGTAGCGCGGAGCCGGGCGGCGCCGGTACAGCTCGCCGTGGCACACCATGGCGCCCGTGAAGAGCGCGGACGCGTGGAAGAGCACCTGCCACCCCAGGCCCAGCGCGGGGCCCTCCTTGTGCGCGTACGTCACCAGCACCACGGAGGCGATGAGCCCCACCGAGTACGGCGTGCGCGCGTAGAAGGACTCGCGCGAGAAGGCCAGGATGAAGGTGACCAGGTACACCGCCAGCGGCATCACCCACAGGAAGGGGCCCGCCGCCACGTCCTGGGACAGCTTGTTCGTCGTGGCCAGGAGCAGCACCGACGCGCACGTGCTCAGCGCCAGCCAGGTCAGCGTGGGCCCCATGCCCGGACGCGCCGAGGCGGTGGAGGCCTCGGAGCGGGCCTCCGTGCTCGGGCTCGTGGAGGGCTCGGGGAGGGTTGTCGCGGGGGCGCGGCGCAGCAGGTCCCGGGCGCAGGCGAGGACACAGAGGACGAAGAGGACGAAGCCCACGGCCCAGCCCCACGCCTGCGCGCTCCGGCCCACCCAGGGCTCCACGAGGAACGGGTAGCCCAGCAGCGCCAGCAGCGAGCCCGCGTTGGAGAGCGCGTAGAGCACGTACGGCGAGCGCTCCGGCCGCGCGCGCGCGAACCACGACTGGAGCAGCGGGCCGGTGGTGCTGAGCACGAAGAAGGGCAGGCCCAGCGTGGCGGCCAGCATCCGCATCAACCGGAGCACGGGCAGGTGGTCGTCCACGGGGCGCCAGCCGTCCCCTGGCGCCAGCGGCGAGCCCGTCCACGAGGCCCGCGCCGCGAGCGCCGCCAACGCCACCACCAGCAGGCTCAGGTGCAGGGCGGCCTGGGCGCGCGGGCGCAGCCGGGAGGCCACCGCGTGCGCGTAGGCGTAGCCCGCGAGCAGCACGGCCTGGAAGAACAGCATGCACGCGGTCCACACCGCGGGCGTGCCGCCGTACCAAGGCAGGGCGTAGCGGCCCGCCAGCGGCTGGACGCCGAAGAGCAGGAAGGCGCTGGTGAAGATGGCGAGGGCGTAGCGCACCATGCGGCCTCGGGGGCAGGGGGGAAGACGCACGGCGTAGGGGTCCCGCGCTCCGGGTGTTTCCCGCCTGGGCGACAGTCTTGTCAACACGGGCACGTCCCGGAGCCCGGCGGGCGGCCAGGCGGGCATCCGTCGGGGCGGGTGGGTGGCCCCAGGGGACAGCGGTCCTAACTTCCCGGACGGGCAGGCGCGGACTTCCTCGCGCCCGAGGGGGAAACCATGACGGGCTTCAAGCGCGCGGTGGGATTGGGACTGTTGGTGGGTGGCGCCCTGGGAGGTTGGGGCTGCGGCAGGGAGCAGCCCTCGGAGGAGACGCAGGGGTTCCAGGACCCCGTCCAGCTCCAGCACCGCTCCCGCGCTGAACCGGCCGGTAAAGCGGCGAGCAGCCCGCTGCGCGATGAGGGCGGCGGCAAGCCGTACAACAGTGACAGCCTGGGCTCGCTGGGCGGCGGTACCGCGGCCCCCCACCGGATGGAGGGGAGCACCGGCATGGGCCAGCGGACGGGTGGCAGCGGGGAGCTGGGCACGGGGCTCGCGGAGAGCTACCGGGGCACGGCCTCGGAGGGCACCGGTGGCTCCGGGCGCGACGCGGGCACGGAGATGATGGACGCGGGCACGCGGCGTTGAGGCACGCCACCTGACGAGGGCGTCCTCGCGGGCGCCTCCTAGTCCTGGCGGCGCTTCACGTTCTTCAGCTGTTCATGCAGGTCCTTCACCTGCTTGAGGGTCGGCGTCTCACTGCCGCCCACGGCGAAGTCGTCCGCCAGCCTGTCGAAGAGCGTGCACTGCATCGACATGGCCTCGCAGCCATGGTTGTTCTTGAGCATCCGGTGGAGCGCCTTCGTCTGCGTCCATTCCTTTTCCAACTCCGGAGGGAGGCTGCTCTCCTTGACGGGAGCACGGGTCGGCGCGGCGCGCTTGCCGGGGCGTGACGGCGCCGCCTTCTTCGCGGCGGGAGCGGCGGCGCCCGGCGCCGGCGGCGCCTCCGTGCCGAGCAGGACGTCCAGTTCCACCTCCTGCGCGTCCGTGGAATCCGGCTCGGTGGGGGCCTGCGTGGACTCCGCCGGCGCGGTGGTGGGCGCCGTGGCCACGTTCTGGGCAGGAGGCGCGGGCGGACGCCCCTGGGGGTTCGCGGGCCGCGTGGGGATCTGCTGCACCGGGGTGGGCGGAGGCGGCGTCGACGTGCGCGACTGCTCCAGTCCCACGGCCACGCGCAGCTCGGGGACGAAGTAGAGCCCCGCGCCCACGATGGACAGCGCGACGACCATCAACAGAATGAACACCAGCGCCGAGCGCAGCGCCCCGCCCTTGCGGACCGGCGCTGGCTCGCGCCGCGCGGCACGCGGCGGCTCCGAGGGTTCCGGTCGCACCGGCACGGCCTTGCGCCGGGTCGCGTCGTCGCGCGTCGCGCGCGCGGTGGACGACTCGTCCGGATCCGCGGCGGGCGCGGGGGCGCGGGTGACGGCGCGCATGCTCGACGCGGTGCTGGAGCGCGGGGGCGGCGTGCCCGGCGACGAACCGCGCACGGCGCGCCGGGACCCGGTGCGGCCCCGGGCCGGCGCGGTGGGGCCGGTGTCGGCCTCACGCTTGCCGGTGGAAGGGGAGGTCTCGCGCAGCTGCGCCTCGTCCAGCATCACCCGGGCCTGCGGCTCCTCGCGGCGCGAGGCACGGGGCATGGAGATGCGCGGGTGCGTGTCCGCGTCGCCCTCGCGCGCGGCCGGGGCGTCGTCCGGCTCCGCGGAGATGTACGGCACGCTGGAGTCCGCCTCCAGGGCGCGGGCATCCACCGAGACCAGGTCCTCCGACGGCCGCGTGTCCTGCATCGTGGGCCGGGGAGTCGGACCCGAATCGAGCGGCTCGGAGTCCCGCGAGTCCTCTTCGGCCTCGAAGGAGTGCAAGGCGCCGGACTGGATGGAGGGCACCTGGATGGTGGGCGCCGCGTACGACGGCAGCGGCACTGACGCTGGAGCCGGAGCCGACCGGTTGCCATTCGACGGCGTCGTCACGCCGGGGCGCGAGGACGCCAGGGACGGCATCGCGGCCGTGGGGCGCTGGCCTTCCGGGACGCGGGCTTCCACGGCACGCGCGGACTCGGCGGCGCGGGGCGCATCGAAGCCGCGGGACGGCTCGGAAGCCCGGGGCGAATCGAAGCCCCGCGACGACTCCGACGCGCGCACCGGCTCGTAGCTCGGCAGGGGCTCCGAGGCGCGAGCCGCATCGAACGCGGACGGCGGCGCGGGACGGCTGCCGTTCGACGGCGTCATGGCGCCAGGGCGCGCGGACGACAGGGACGGCATCGCGGAGGTGGGGCGCTGCCCCTCCGGGATACGCACCTCCGCGGCGCGAAGCTCGGCTCCCGCGGAGCGGCCTCCCTCGGGGATGGGCTCCGGCCACGGATAGGCGCTCTCGGGAAGCTCCTCGTCATCGGCGAACGGGCCGTCCGGCGGAGGCGGCGGCTCCATGAACGGCAGCGACTCACCCGCCGATTCGAACCGCGCCGCCCCGGAGTCGAAGGAAGGCAACGGCGGAGGCGCCACCGGCCGCGACGCATCCACCGGCACGACGGGAACGGGACCATCCGAGGGCCGTACGGCGGGAATCGGCGCCATCGGAGGAGGCGGCACGCCCCGCGGGCCCACCGAATCGGAGAAGGGCAACGAAGCGCCCCGCCCTCCCGCGTCCGCGAACGGCCGCGACACCGGCACGTCCGGCACTGGAGGCGCGTCACGCGACGGCAGCCCTGGCTCCGCGTACGGCAGTGACGTGGCGCGCGGCGCGGTGGGCTCCCCGTGCGGCTCGGAGGCCTGCAGCGCGTCCGCCCGGGGCGCGGTGGGCTCTCCCAGCAGCGGGGCCGGAACATCCGCCTCCACGGCGCGGTCCGAGGGAAGCCGGATGGCCGGCAGGCCCTCGAGGATGGTGGGCCGGTCCATCGCGTCCTGGCGGACCTCCACCGTGAGCGACGGCTCCGACGACGCGGGGCTGGGCCGCATCTTCGCGCGGGCCGCCTCCTCCAGCGCCTCCACCGGGAACGCGGGACGCGTGGACTCGTCCACCATCACGCCGGGGCGCGTCTCACCGTCGTCGCGCGCGCCGCCGCCGTCCTCGCGGCTCCGGGGCGTGGGATGGAAGGACAGGGGCTCCACCGGACCATCCAGGCGGATGGTCTTGGGCGGCAGCGTGGCCGCCGGCATCGTCGGGCGCGGCGCGGGGCCCAGCGCCTCGTACGTGCCGCTGGCGCGCACGTCGCGCGACACCTCGCGCAGGGACGTCAGCAGGCGCCGCTCGGACTGGTAGTCCGCGGAGAACAGGTCGCGCATGAAGCGGCTGACGCTCTCCGGGCCCGCGCTGGTGTCGATCTCCGTCAGGCACGCCTGCAGGCGCACCCGGAAGTCCTCCGCCGTCTGGAAGCGCTGGCCCGGCTCCACCGCCAGCGCCTTCGCCACCAACTGCGACACCGCCGGCGGCGTCAGCGGCTCCACGTCACTGAGCGGCGCCACCTTCGGGTTCGCCACCGCGGACATCAGTTCGCCCGGCGGAAGCGCGTCGAAGGGGTTCTTGCCGGAGATGAGCTCGTAGAGGCACAGGCCCGCCGCGTACAGGTCGCTGCGGCGGTCCACCGGCTGGTGCCGGGCCTGCTCGGGCGACATGTAGAGGAACTTGCCCAGGATGATGCTGGGGTTCGTCTTCGCCGCCGACAGCCGGCTCTTCGCCAGGCCGAAGTCGATGACCTTCACCTCCCCCTCGTAGGAGATGAGGATGTTCTGCGGCGAGATGTCCCGGTGGACGAGCTTCAGCTCCTTCTCTTCCTCGTCCCGCTTGCGGTGCGCGTACGCCAGCGCGTCCAGCACCCGGCCCATCACGTACAGCACGAAGGTGAGCGGCAGCGGCGTCTGCCTGTCGCGCACGCGCGCGGCCACCTTGCGCAGGTCCTTGCCGTCCACGTACTCGAGGGCCATGTAGGCCTCGCCCTCGTGCACGCCCATGTCCAGCACCTGCGCGATGGACCCGTGCCCCAGCCGCACCAGCGTGCGCGCCTCACCGACGAAGCGGTCGACGAAGTCCTGGTCCTCCGCGAACTGCGGGAGGATCTTCTTGATGACGCACAGCTTCTCGAAGCCCTGCGCGCCCTCCAGGCGGGCGAGGTAGATCTCCCCCATGCCGCCGGTGGCCAGATGCGACAGGAGCGTGTACCGGCCGAAGGGTTGCGGCCGGAAGGGACGCAATCGGGCGGGCTGGTTCGAAGGGTTCATGCGGTGCGGGGGTCCACCACGGAAAGCGCATTGAACCCCGGGCAGGGGGCCCGCTTCAACCCGTCAACCGGCCGCGCCGGCCGCCTCACCGGATACCGGGGTTGGTCAGCATGCCCATGTCCTCTTCAATCACCTCGAAAACCGCCACCTTGTCGCGGGGCAGCCGCACCACCCGCTCGCCCAGGGGCATCACGTCGAAGCGGGCCCCGGTGGCCGCCAGCAGCTTGCCGGTCATCAGCACCTGGCCGGGCGCCGCGGTGGCGGCCAGCCAGCCAGCCACTCCCATGCCCTCTCCCACGGCGCTGTACTCCGTGCGGGCCTCGGTGCCGATCATCCCCACCAGCGCCTTGGTGGAGTGCAGGGCGATTCGCAGGTCGCACCGCTCGTCCTGGGGCCTGCGGGCCATGCCCCGTTCCCAGTCCGCGCGCAGGGCCAGCGCCGCGCGCACCGCGCGGACCGCGTCGTCGCCCTTGGCGTAGGGCACGCCGAAGAGGGCGCGCATGGACTCGCCCATGAAGCCTTCGACGGTGGCCTCGAAGCTGAAGACGATGCCGCTCATGCGCGCGTGGAAGTCGTTGAGCAGCTGCGTGGCCCGCGCCGCGCCCAGCCGGCCAATCACGGCGCCGAAGTCCGCCATCTCCGCGTGCAGCACGGTGAGGTTCTTCTCCTCCAGGCCCGGCAGCTTGCCGCCCGTGCGCTGGGCCTCGGCGGCGCGGCGCTCGGCCACCTCCGGCGAGTGGAAGCGCTCCAGGTTGCGCCGCATCCGGTCCGTGCTGGAGCCGTCGCGCACGGCGAAGCGCTGCACGCCGGCGGCCACCAGGTGGGCCACCGCGGTGCACGCGTCCAGCATCAACTCCAGGCTGGTGTCGCCCCCGCCGGGCACGTTGACGTAGAGCACACCCGCGAAGGGCGGCTCGGTGCCAATGGGGATGCACAGCACCCGGTCCACGCCGTACATGATGACGCTCTCGCGTCCGGCGAAGCGGCGGTCGTCCTTCACGTCGCCCACGGCGATCGCGCGGCCCTGGCGGATGGCCTCGTCCACGATGGCGTCCGACACGGGCACTTCACCCTTGGCCAACCGTCCCCGGTGGCGCACCGCCGCGGGCACCAGCGGCCCGGTGGCGTGCTTGAGCAGCACCACCGCCGTGGTGGCGTCGGTGCGCTCCAGGAGCCGGTCCATCGCGGACTCCAGGAACGCGGTCAGCGTGCGCGCGGTGGCCAGCGCCTCCGCGGCGTGCACCAGCAGCACCAGCGTCTCGTAGGACACGCGCGGGCTGGCCACGGCGGAGCCCGCGGGTACGGGCGAAGGGCCGGAGAACGCGTCGTCGAACGGCAGCGGCCCCACGTTGTCCAGGAGGCGCAGCACGTCCGCGTCCTTGACGTTCTTGGCCATCAGCACGGACGGGCCCACGTCCGTGCCGTGCCCGAAGCGCACGACGCCGCCCGCGCCCAGGTCCATCATCTCCGTGGCGGCGTTCTCCACGGTGTGCGGCTGGCGCACCGCCAGGGTGTTCTCCCCCAGCGCCACGGTGTCGCCCGCGTTCAGGTGCTTGCTGCCCTGGAGCGGCGCACCGTTCACCCGGCTGCCGTTGCGGCTGCCCAGGTCCTCGATGCGCAGCACGTCACCTTCGACGTAGAGCCGCGCGTGCCGGCGCGACACCAGGTCGCCGCCCAGCACGATGTCGTTCTCGTCCGCCCGGCCGAGGCTGGTGACGCCCTCCGGCAGGTCGTACGACGTGTCGAAGTAGCCGGGGCCGTTGATGATGATCTGCCACATCGGGCGCAAGACATTACACGACCTCCCAATCTTCCGAGAGTCCGAGACGCTTTCCCGTGGAAGGCGGGCGTCCAGCCAGGGCCCCGGCCGCCCTCCCGCGTCGCGTCATACCCGGGGGAGCCGCCGGATGCTGGGGTCGGAGTTCACCTGGGGCGGTGGATGAAGAGGGAATCACCCACGCGCAGTGTGCGGAATGCCGTCAACGGACGTGACGCGGGGCCCTGGAGCACGCCGCGGGTGGGTGCGGGTGCTCACCTCACGGCACGCCGCCGTCGGGGAGCTGGCCGTTCACCACCGACAGCGCATCCAGGTCGAATCCGCCGGACGTGCCGCCGTAGCTGTTGAGCCCCGTGTCGGTGAGGCGCACGAAGCGCGCACGGGGGAGGCCCACGTCCGCCAGGTCGAAGCCGTCCCCGCCCGCCACGGCCGGGTCGGTGGGGGACACGCCGTTGTCCGGGGCCGAGAGCACCGGATGCGTGCCTGCGCAGCCCGGGTAGCCGCCGTCCTTGTCGGTGGGGGCGCAGGGGAAGTCGAACCACGTGACGCCGTCGTCGCTGACGGACACGCTGGCCGTCTCCGCGTAGATGTCGCCGCCGTACTTCTGGAAGGGGTTTTCGAACACGAGCAGGTCCACGCCCGGGCCATCCACCGCGAACAGGTCGGTGAACTCCAGGGTGATGGAGCCGCCCCGCCCCAGCGACAGCACGTCCAGCGAGCCCGTGAACGGCCCCGCGCCCACGGGAGGCCCGAACACGACGTCCGGGAAGCGGTCCTGCCCGAAGCCGGCCGAGTCGCCGAACTGGTAGGCCGTCACCCGGTCCGCGAACGGATCCACCGGCCGCGAGCCCGCGTCGACACCGGCATCCGTGTCCGTCCCGGCGTCGACCTCCGTGCCTGCATCGGAGACACCGGCATCCGCGTGGGTGCCGGCGTCCACGATGTCCTCACCCGGAAGCGGACCGGGCTCCGAGTCGCCCGTGCACGCGCCCAGGGTCAGCAGCGCGCCGAGCGCGACCAGCGGGCGCTTCATCACTGGCCCTGCCGGATGCGCACGAGGCGGCGGCCGTTGACGTCCTTCACGCCCACGAGCAGGTCCGCCCCCAGCGACGACAGCAGATCCACGGTCGTGCACGCATCCGGGGCGTTGAGCACCGCCGCACGCGTGCCCACGCTGATGGGCTGGCCGCCACCCAGGCCGGGCGTGAGCGAGAAGCGCGACACGTCGGTGACGCCGAAGCCCGCGGCGCCGTAGCCACCGCGCGCCACCGCCACGCCGTTGCCGAAGCTCGCGGCGTTGTTGAAGTCAGAGCCCACGTCCACCTTCGGCTCGTTCGTGAGCACCACCGGCGTGCGCGAGGCCAGCGCCTCGCCCAGCTTGGTGTTGGACACGGCGTAGGCCACGTTCACGTACGTGTCCGCCTCCGAGTAGCCGAACACCGCGATGCCGTTGTCCGCGACGACGGTGAAGCCGCTGGCGCCCACCTGCGCCGGGAAGTCCGCCACCTTCACGGCGACGTAGGGCTTGGCGGAGGTCACCAGCGCGTAGACGCCCAGGCCGCCCGTCACCGTGTCCAGACCGCCGCCGTTGACGAAGAACGCGTCCGTGGTGCCCGCGGCGGTGTAGTTGCCCGGAGCGTCGAGGTAGAGCGCCGCGTCGCGCGCGGACGGATCCACCACCGCCACGGAGCCCGGGAAGCCCGCGCCGGACTTCGTGTAGCCCGCGAGCAGGCGCGTGCCGTCATAGGCCAGGAAGTAGGACAGGAAGGTGTCGGCCGCGTTGGCGCGGTCCGCGGGCGCGAGCACCGTTTCGAGCGCGGCGGTGCCCAGCGTCACGTCCGGCCAGGTCCCCAGCGCGAAGAAGTCGCGGCCCGTGGCCGTCTCGCGCAGCGCGAAGAGCGAATACGTGGGGCCGGGAGTGGACACCACCGCGCGAACCTCCGTGGACAGGTCCGCGGACTCCGCGACGCTGAAGCCCGCCTGGAGCTGCAGCGTGCCCAGCACCTGCTCGCGAGGCAGCGGGGCGCAAGCGACCGTGCCGCCATCCGTGCCCGCGTCCGTGCCGGTGCCCGCGTCCGTGCCGGTGCCCGCGTCGGTCTGCGTGCCCGCGTCCGTGCCGGTGCCCGCGTCGTCCTCTTCGATGTCGACGGCGACCTGGGTGCACGTCTCCGAGACACAGGCCCAGGCCTGGCCCGCCGGAGCCGCGCCCTTGTCGCGGCAGTCGAAGGCGTCCACGCACTCATCATCGCCGCAGCCCGTGCCCCCCAGCACCACCGCCAGCAGGGCGCCCATCAGCGCCGCGCGCTGGCCCTTCGTGCTCATCCGCTTCATGTCGGTCCGCATCGCGTCCTCGCTCCTGGCCTTCCCGCACGGAGGCGGAAGAAGGCATTCCCCTGTCGGGAGGCCGCGCGGACGAAAGGCACCGGACCGCAGGGCGCGTATCGCGTCCTGGAGGCCTGCCTTCGCCGTCAGCTCCCCGCGGAGGTTCCGGTCTGTCGCCGGGCCCTCCGTGGAGAGGACGCCGGATCGTCGCCAGGTCTTCGGACTCGCGGAAACGGGGTTCGTACGAACGCTGTTCCTGCTTACCGCTGCGGGGCAGTCCCGGACTCACACCGGGTTCCCTGGAAGCCCTCACACCCCATGGCGTGAAAGCACCGATGACGGGGCGGGACTATGGCGCCACAGGGGCAAAGTCAATGCGACGCGGGCCCGGCGCGTCGGTCACGCATCAACACGTAGCGCCGCGTGCTGCCGTCCACGACGACAGTGGACACCACGCGCCAGCCCTCGCCCCCCAGCCGCTGGAGCTCCACGAGGTCCTCATCCGGACTCTCGCGCTTGACGAAGGTGTACTCGTACGCCGGTGCCGGAGGAGGCGCGGGCGGCGGCGGAGGCACTTCCTTCCTCGGCGCGGCGCGGGACGTCTGGGCCCAGACCACCGAGGGGAGGAGGAACGGAGCGGCCACGCCGAGCAGGGCGCCCAGCAGCACGAGGAGTGAGGCGGAACGACGGTTCATGGAGGCACATCCGGGGGAGGGACAGCGGGCATCTAATGCCGCCACCCCCACCCCGGAAGCCTCGTGCGGTCCGGACTCGCCGTATGGGCGCGCGAGGCCACCGGGACCGTCCGCTGGAGAACGGCCCCGGCGCTCGTGCGCGACTACGGCAGCTGCACGCCGTTCACCACGGCGACGGCATCCAGGTCGAAGCCGCCGCTGATGCCCGCGTAGCCGTTGGCGCCCGAGTCGCGGATGCGCACGAAGCGGGCACGGGTGAGGCCCACGCTCGCCAGGTCGAAGCCGTCCCCGCCCGCCACGGACGGGTCGGTGGCCGGGATGCCATTGGCGGGGTGCGAGTACACGGGCGTGACGCCCGCGCAGCCCGGGTAGTTGTTCGCCACGTCGGAGGACGCGCAGGGGAACTCGTGCCAGGTGACGCCGTCGTCGCTGACGGCCACCACGCCCGTCTCCGCGAACGGCTTGCCGCTCGGCTTGAGGAACGCGTTCTCGAAGACGAGCAGGTCCACACCCGGCCCGTCCGTGACGGCGATGTCCGTGAACTCCAGGACGATGACGCCGTTGCGCCCGAGCGACAGCACGTCCAACGAACCCGAGCCCGCGCCGTCCCCTCGCGGAGCGCCCAGCACGATGCCCGGCAGCTCGCTCTGACCGAACCCGGCGCCCGTGCCCGGAGAGAAGGACACGATGCGGTCCGCGAACGGGTCACCCACCAGCGGCTGGGCCTGGAGGGAGTCCTGCCAGTCCTCGCCGCCGCACGCCACGGTGAGGAGCGCGGTGAAGCCCAGCGCGCACGACTTCGGAAGAAGGGTCTTCTTCATGGGCGTGCTCACCGGAACTGAGGGGCCTGCTGGATGCGCACCAGGCGCGGGCCGTTCTTGTCATCCACGCCGACGAGCAGGTCCACGCCGATGGCGGTCATCCCGGTCACGCGCGTGCACTGGTCCGCATAGACGAGGACCGGCTGACGGGCACCGACGGTCACGGTCGCACCTTCATCCGTCACGGTGAAGGCGAAGCGCGAGACGTCCGTGCCAGCGAAGTTGTAGTCGGGCGGGACGTAGTCGCCGCGGAGCACCGACACGCCTTCGCCGTGACCGGAGGCGGCCACGAAGTTGGAGCCCACGTCGAGCGCGGGCGCATCCGCCACGACGAACGGCGTGCCGGACCTGAGCGCCTCGGTGATGGCCGCCGGGGCCACCGCGCGGCCTTCGTTGAGGAAGGTGTCGTCGGAGAAGTAGCCGAGCATCGCGACGCCGTTGGTGGCCACGGCGGTGAAGCCGCTGCCGCCCGTCTCCGGCGGGAGCGTGCCCACCTTCAGCGCGGTGAACGGCGAGCTGTCCGTCTTCAGCGCGTAGACGGCCAGCCCCGCCGACACCGTGTCGAGCCCACCGCCGTTGATGAGGAACGCGCCCGGCACGACGCCCGCGGAGAAGTTGCTCGGCGCGGAGACATAGGTGGAGTTGGCGGGCGCGGAGACGTCATACACGCCCACGGAGCCCGGGAAGCCGGCGCCGGACTTCGTGTAACCGGTGAGGACGCGCTGGCCATCCGTCTCCACGAAGGGACTGAGGAAGAGCTTGGTGCCAGCGGCCCGGTCAGCGGGAGCGGCCACGTCGAACAACTGCGCCGTTCCCAGCGACACCTGCGGCCATGTGCCCAGCGAGTACAGCGCGTGCGGCCCCGTGGAACTGCCTGACACCACTGTGTAGAGCGAATACGTGGGGCCGGGCGTCACGCCCACCGGGCCCGCGGACGCGGGAAGCGACGCGGACTCACCGGCCACGAAGCCCGACTGGAGCTGGAGCGTGCCCAGCTTCGGTTCGTAGGTGGTGGTCTCGCACGGATCCGTGCCTGCGTCGGTCTCCGTGCCCGCGTCGGTGGTCGTACCAGCGTCGGTCTCCGTGCCCGCGTCGGTGGTCGTACCAGCGTCGGTCTCCGTGCCCGCATCCGTCGTCGTACCAGCGTCGGTCTCCGTGCCCGCATCCGTCGTCGTACCGGCGTCGGCGCCCGTGCCTGCATCCGTCGTCGTACCGGCATCAGTCGTCGTACCGGCATCAGTCTCCGTGCCGGCGTCCGGCACGGGGATGGACGTCAGCTCGCACTTGTTCTCGACGCAGGTGTAGCGCTGTCCCGCGGGAGCGGCGCCCTGGTCGCGGCAGTCGAAGTCATCGACGCACTCATCACCGCAACCCGTGCTGGTCAGCGCCATCGCGAGGGTCGTCAGCACCCACGCGAAGCCCTGGACTCCCCGTCCCGTCATCATCCGCTCTGTCTTCATCCGCGACTGCTCCCTTGCATCGCCCCCACGGGCGAGGTGAATCCAAGGGGCGTGGACGGAGAGCGGACCGCGAACGAGGGACACGTCAGGACACGACACGCCGCGCGAGCGGAAGACCTCCGTCACCTCCCCTCGGAGGCTCCGGTCTGGCCATGCCCGGGGGCATGGGTCGTGGCAGGTCTTCGGACTCACAGGCGCGAGAGGCCCTCATCGGGTCACCCACCTACTGGCCGTCGCTTCCCAGCCCATTGAAGGGCCAGTGCTTGCGAGGACGGCGTTCGTTCCTGATCACCGCTGCGGGGCAGTCCCGGACTCACACCGGGTTCCCTTTAAACGCCACACCGTGCGGATGCGGCGTACCAACGACGCGCGCTGGAGTATGGCGGACGGCAGGGCTTGTCAATACAAGCGGGGCCAACGCCTCACGGCACCGCGACGATGTCGATGGCATTGGATACGACGCGCCGAGGGTCCACCGGACACGCATCCAGCGCCGGGCCCGCCGCTTGCGGTGTGGAGTTGCCGCGCCGCTCGACGAGCTGGCCATCGCGCACCTCCACCACGAACACGCGGCCCGCGTTCACATCCGTGACGTACACGGCATTGCCCACCACCGCGAGCCGTCCTCCCACCGCGAGGTCGCAGCCGTTCTCCGGCCCCCCGGTGCAGCCCGGCGACAGCGCATACGACGCCACGGGCTTGTCATCCTTCACCAGCACCAGCCCCGTGGCCCGCACCGCCTTGGCGCGGTAGCCACTCGCGGTGTCGAACACCGCCTCGCCCAGGCAACTCACCACCAGCTGGTCGCCCACCGCCTGCACGTCGCCCGCGTTGAGGCAATCCTTCGCGCCCAGGTCGATGGCATGCACCCCACCATCCACGGGGTCGATGCGCGCGAGCATCCCGGGCCCGTTGGGCAGATAGTCATTCGCGGGGTTCAGGTTGGTGAGCGCGACGTACACGCCCGAGTCCACGGACACCGCCGCGTACGGAAGCGCCATCGTCGTCCCGCCATCGAAGGACTTCAGGTCCAGGCCGGTGAGCGGAACGGTGTCCACGAGCCGGGGCTTCTCCGGGTTGCTTACGCTGACACGAGCCACGGCGTTGCCCTGCTTGAAGTCGGAGCCGGCCGTGCCGAACAGCGGGATGTAGAACGTGTCGCCGCGCTTCGCGATGACCTGCGGGCTGGTGTTCGCGCCCAGGTTCACCTGCCCCACCGTGCGCAATCCCAACCCACCGCCCTGCGCGGCCCCTTCCCGCTTGAGCACCTGGAGCGTGTTGTTCACCGAGTCGAGGACATACACATACGGAGGGTCCACGAAGATGTCATTGGGCGAAGCCGCCACCGCGCCCAGCGAGTCCTCCTCCGCCACCGTTCCCAGCGCACCCGCCGGCGCCTGCGACAGCACCGAGCGCGCCGCGTCCGCCGCCAGCACCACGCCATCCCAGGCCGCCAGCGACTGCACACCCGAGCCAAACTGCCGCCGGGGCCCCATCCGGTCCGTCCCTGCCTGGATGCCCACGAGCTGCCCGTTGGTGTAGCAGGCCGTCACCACGTCATACATGCACCGGCCCGAGTGGCAGGACTGCACGTCCGGGCACGCCGCGCCGCAAGCGCCACAGTTGAGCGGATCATTCGCGAGCACGACGCAGCTGTCCCCGCACCGCTCGGCACCGGCGGAGCATCCCTCGCGGCAGGTGCCGGATTCGCAGACCTGGCCGGACGGACACGCGGCGCCGCAAGCGCCACAGTTCAGCGGGTCGCTCGCGAGCGCGACACACGCGTCACCACACGTCTCCGTGCCCGACTGGCATCCGCAAACGCCCGCCTGACACGTCTCCCCTGCTCCGCACGAGGCACCACACGCGCCGCAGTTCGACGGGTCGCCCTGGAGGTCCACGCATTCGGCGCCGCAGACGCTCAGGCCGGATGTGCACAGGACCTTCTCCTCCGGGCAGCCGGTGAGGAGCGCCGCCGCCAGGGCCGACAGCAGCAGCGCGAGCCGAGCATCAGGGAGGGGATGCGACATGGGAGTCCTCGGAGGGAGAAGGGTCGAGCGCCACGGAGAGCGTCACGTAGGCGGCGCGGCCAGGCAGCGGCATGCCGGTGTAGTCGGCGGTCCGCGCATCGAGCAGGTTCTTCACGTCGAACGACACGGTGAGGTCCGGCCGGTGCAGGAAGGTGCTGGAGGTCCCCACGCTCACCCACGTGCGCGAAGGAAGGGACAGCCGAGCTTCGCCCACGCGGTTGATCAACTGCGAGGACTGGACGAGGACCTCGGTGCGACCGTTGAGCCAGTCCGGTCCTACGCGCAACCGGCCCACCCACTTGTGGCGAGGGCGATACGGCAACTCCTTGCCGAAGTAGCGAGGGTCGCCGTAGCGGTTCTGCGTGCGGGTCCACGCATAGCTGCTGGTGACGGTGAGCCACGCGCGAGGCCGCGCCTCCAGCTCCACCTCCGCGCCCCACACGCGAGCGGCGGCGAAGTTGTAGGGCTTGGCGAGATTCGGGGGGTACAGCTCGTAGGCGATGAGGTTTTCGTACACCGCCGCGAAGCCGCCCGCGGTGACGTTCCAGATGTCGTCGCGCCACAGGGCCGCGGCGTCCACGGACAGGGCGCGCTCGGGCTTGAGCTCCGGGTTGGGCAGCAGCAGACCCTGACGGATGTAGAGCTCCAGGAACGACGGCGCGCGGTGGGACTGACCCGCGTTGGCGCGCACGCCGAAGCCGTGGCCCAGGTCCACGCTCGCGCCCAGCTTGGGCGACAGGAGCGAGTAGTGCCCCACGCGCTCCACGCGCAGCGAAGGCACGAGCTTCAATCGCTCGGAGAACAGGGACAGTTCGTCCATGGCCATGACGCTCGCGCGCCACCACGACGCGGCCTGCCCGCCCACGGTCTGCGTGACGGACTCCGATGATCCGGCGAGCGTGACGGCGAGCGCATTGCGCCCCAGCACCGCGCGCCCCTCCACCTCCACGCCGCCCACCGTGTAGCGCTGCGCGCCGGAGTCCACGCCGGTGGTTCCACCCGCGACATCCAGCCAGTCGCGACGGAAGAAGCCGCGAGCACTGCCCTCGCCCGTGTCACCGAAGGGCCGTGCCCAACGAGCGCCCAGCGACAGTCGCGTCTGGTCCTGGCGTCGGGACACGGTGGGGTTCTGCACGGTGCCCGCGAGCGCGCGGTCCTCCAGCGACAGCTCGGCGAGCACATCCACGCGCCCGCCACCGTCCAGACCATGCCGGTACTTCAGGAGCGCGCCGCCACCGCGAGCGTCATTGCGCGTGCGCACCTCCTGCGTGAGCGGGTTGTCGTCCAGCGCGGGCAGTTCGTCGACGCGGTAGCTGAAGTCGCCCTGGGAGCGGCCACCGTGCAGCAACACCAGCGCCTGACCCTCGAGCAGCGCGCCCGACGCGGCGACATGGGCCATCACGGTGTCGAAGCTGCCGTAGGTGACCTCGCCGCTGGAGAGCAGCCGTGACGAAGGCGCGCGGGTGACGAGGTTGACCGCGCCGCCCAGTCCGCCCGCGCCGTAGCGGGCACCTGCCGCGCCGCGGAGGATCTCCATCCGCTCCAGCAGCGCGACGGGGATGAGCGACAGGTCCGCGACGCCGCCCGCGCCGTTGAGCGGGATGCCGTCCAGGAACACGAGCACGCCATTGGACGACGCGCCGCGAACCACCAGGCTCTTGCTCTGCCCGTATCCGCCGGAGTCCTGCACGACAAGGCTCGCGGATCCACCGAGCAGCTCCGCGGTGTCGCGCGCTTCGCCCACGCGCTCGCGAGCGTCGATGACGGTGATGGCGCCGGTGGGGTCGCGGCGTTGAGCGGAGTCGACGGGAGCTTCGGGGACTTCCTTGCCGATGACCTCCACGGTGGGGAGGACGAACTCAGGAAGCGGCGGCTCGCTGCTCTCGGGCGCAGGCGTTTCCTGCCCGGCCCGGGCCTGTCCCTGGAAGCTGAGCACCAGACCGATGACGGTCCGGGCGAGAAGCGAGCGCAACATGCTCCGCCTTCCGCTCCCTCCGTCGAAGAGAGAAGGCCTCACGGCAGCACCGCTGCCGCACCCCTGGGCAGGTCTCCTGGCTGACAGGCTCCAGACGTGGGCGCACGCTGCGCCCTTCTGGAAGGAACCCTCCACCTTCCCTTCGCATCCGCTGACGCGAAAGTGGTGACAGCCGAGGCTTCCGGCCCTGGACCTCAGGGCAACCCGTTCACAGTGGCGGGACCGCGCCGGACTCGCACCGGCTTCCCTCTTGAAGGCCCGGCATGGGCACCCAAGGGCCCGGCCCTTCTAGGAGGTCACCCCCAGCCCGTCAAGGCACGGGCGCCGACGCGCCGTAGCGCAGTCCGTCGATGAGCAGGTCGACCATCCTGCGAGTGAAGCCGGGGCCGACCTCCGCGACAGGAACGCAGAGATTCGCCACGCCACGCAGGAGTTCGTACGCGTTGACGTCCTTGCGCACCTGCCCTGCCGCCGCCGCCGCGCCGAGCAGCGACTGGAGCACCGGTTCGAGGTGCTCCCGGAAGTACGCGGGCAGCGCCTGATACGCCGGATCCTGGGCATTGAGCGACGCGGCAAGCCCTCGCTTGGTGGCGATCAGGCTCGTGAACCGGTGAAGCCACCGCGTCAGCGCTTCGAACGCCTCATGCTCGCGCGCCAGCGCTGGGGCTTCGGCCGCGCATGCGTCGATTTCGCGCCGGTACACGGCGGCGATCAAATCGGCCCGCTGTGGAAAGTGCCGATACACCGTCGCGATGCCGACGCCAGCACGGCTCGCGATCTCGCGGACGGGCGCGTCGACTCCGGACTCGGCGAACACGGCCTTCGCCGCCTCAAGCAGCGAGTCG
Source organism: Corallococcus sp. AB018 (assembly GCF_003986945.1). Taxonomy (NCBI): domain Bacteria; kingdom Pseudomonadati; phylum Myxococcota; class Myxococcia; order Myxococcales; family Myxococcaceae; genus Corallococcus; species Corallococcus sp. AB018. The sequence continues at coordinate 20,930 of NZ_RAWR01000174.1, forward strand.
AGGTTCCGCTGGGCATCCGCTCTGGGTGTCTTCTTCATCGCCTTGACAAACGGAACATGGTTCCGCATATGAAAGTCCGCACCGGAACAACGTTCCGTATAGCCCAACCGCAAGAAGAGAGGAAGCCATGACCCCGACCCACCGCACGACGCAACTCGGCATGACTGGCCCGCGGGTATTCCCCATCGCGCTCGGCTGCATGGGCATGTCCGGGGCGTACGGACCGTCCGACGAGGCCGAAAGCATCGCGACGGTCCGCGAGGCGATCGACCGAGGGGTGACGCTGCTGGACACCGCCGACTTCTACGCCAGCGGGCACAACGAGTTGCTCATCCGCCGCGCCATCGAGGGCCAGCGCGACAAGGTGCGGCTCTCGGTGAAGTTCGGGGCCATGCGGGGGCCGGACGGGGTCCCAGTGGGCTTCGATGCTCGCCCCACTGCGGTGAAGAACTTCGTCACGTACAGCCTGCAGCGGCTCGGCGTCGATCACATCGACGTCTATCGCCCCGCCCGGCTGGACCCGGCCGTGCCGATTGAAGACACGGTGGGCGCGATCGCCGACCTGGTGAAGGGCGGCTACGTGCGAAGCATCGGGCTCTCCGAAGTGAGCGCCGAGACGATCCGCCGCGCGGCGAAGGTGCACCCCTTGAGCGACCTGCAGATTGAGTACTCGCTCATCACGCGCGAGCCTGAGAAGACCCTCTTCCCCACACTCACCGAGCTGGGCATGAGCGCGACGCTGTACGGCGTGCTCTCCCGCGGACTGTTGACGGGCGCGAAGGTGGAAGGTGCCCGCATACACTATCCTCGCTTTGCTGGTGAAGCGGGCCAACGCAACGCAGCAACCGTCGCGCGCTTCCATGCGTACGCCGCGGAGCGCGGGATGACGCCCGCGCAGCTCTCCGTGGCGTGGGTGCTGGCGAAGCAACCGGCGTTCGTGCCCGTGGTCGGCGCACGCACGCGCAAGCAGCTCATCGACGTGCTCGGCGCGCTGGAGAAGCCCCTGTCGCCCGACGACGTGGCCGCCGTAGAGGCGATCCTTCCGAAAGAGGCGATCGCTGGTACGCGCTACCCTGAGCAGCAGATGAAGCTGCTCGACAGCGAGCGCTGAGACGACGTCCATGGGAGACGGGCGTGGGAGGCCATCCGCCTTCCGCGCCCTTCGTCTCCTCCAATTGTCTCCGCACCGCGGAGACAATCCGGCCGCCATCCCTGCTCCTCGGTAACCGCTGTGCGGAGGCCGCGTCCCGACTCTCACCGCGCAAGACACGCACTGGAGCATCCACGCCCATCCCCGCGCGTGGACGCCGCGAGCACCGCCGCACGGTGCGCTGACTTCACTTCAGAGGAGCACGCCGCTGGCATGCGGGCTGCTCAAGCCCGGACGCGACCTCAGGCGGTCGAGCCAGCGAGGTGCCCGGGCCGTGGTGGCGCGGGATTCTGAAGGGGGAAGCGTGTCGATGCTGATGGCGGGGAAGCGGTTGGCGGTGTTCTCCATCCGCGAGGGCAAGGGCGGGAGCATCTGGGTGCGCGCGGGCAGCGCGTTCGTCAACAAGGACGGTTCGCTCAACGTGCTGCTGGACGTGCTGCCCCTGGACGGGAAGCTGCACGTGCGCGAGGCGGCGGAGAAGCGCGACACGGCGGCCGGCAGCCGCTTCGGCGGCGAGCCTTCGCTGGAGGCGGGCGCGGAGGGCCACTCGTGAAGTGGGCCTGGGCGTGGGTGTTGGGCTGCGTGCTGATGGGGCCGGGGCGTGCGGATGCCGCCAGCCCGCGCATGCAATACGTGGGGGTGGTCAACCTGAACGAAGCCACGGCGGCGGAGCTGGACCTGCTGCCGGGCGTGGGTGAGAAGGCGGCGCAGCGCATCCTCGAGCACCGCAAGAAGCGGCCCTTCGGTCGCGTCGAGGAGCTGGTCCGGGTCAAGGGCTTCGGTAAGAAGAAGTTCCTCAAGCTGAGGGCCCACCTGGCCCTCACCGGCCCCACGACGCTCAAGAAGGAGCAGGTCCCCGCCCCCCTGCCGCCGGGAAGGGAGGCAAGCGCCACGAACCCATGACAAATACAACCATCGGTTGAGTCAGGCTCAGGAGGGCCGCCATTCCCGGGCTCCGGCATGCCCGGGGATGGCGGCTTTCCGCCGACTCCCAAGGCCTCCAGTCAGGCGGCCCCATCCTGACGCGAGCACCCATTCCGGATTTTGCTGGAACGCCCAAGCCGACGCGCTAGGACACGCCCACCTTTGGAACACAACGAAAAGACAGGGAGGCATGAGGTGAGGGAGGATGCGCCCATGAAGGACATACAAGCCCCGGAGTCGATACAAGGCCCGGACGGCAGCAGGTCCCGGGGTCCGCAACAGCCGCAGCCGTTGGGCGAGGTGCTGGAGTTCATGCGCCTCCTGTGGGCCGTGGATCATGGTCTGCAGTCCACGTCCAAGCGGATGGAGTCCACGCTGGGACTCACCGGCCCGCAGCGGCTGGTCATCCGGCTGGTGGGCCGCTTCCCGGGCATCACCGCCGGCGCGCTCGCCAACATCCTCCACGTGCACCCCAGCACGCTCACCGGCGTGCTCAAGCGCCTGGAGAAGCGCGGGCTGCTGGAGCGCAAGTCGGATCCGCTCGACGGTCGCAAGGCGCTCTTCGCGCTCACCGACTCCGGCCGCGCGCTGGACATCCCGTCCGAGGGCACCGTCGAGTCCGCCGTTCAGCGCGTGCTCGCCCGCCTGCCCCGCGACCGCATCGTCGTCACCCAGGAAGCGCTCAAGGCGCTCGCCGAGGAGCTGGGCGGCCTCTCCGCGCCCCTGGAGGAAACTC
>NZ_RAWR01000175.1:0-23521 GCF_003986945.1 Corallococcus sp. AB018
GTCGCCTACTTCTTCTTGGCGATGATGTCGTTGATGGCCGCCCGGTCCTCGGCGGTGATGCGCTCGCGCGGGCCCGCCGCGTTGGCGGACTTCTGGGACACGGCGCCCTTCGCGTCGTCCAGCGCGTCCCCCACGCTGCCCTTCACCTTGTCCAGGGTGGAGGGGTTCACGGTGCGCTTCCAGGTGCGCTCCATGTGCTCCAGCGGGGAACGGCCGTCCACGTTGCCCCGCGCCAGGAAGACGCCCAGACCCACAGCGCAGGTCGTCCAGACCAGGAACTTCAACACGCCCATGATTCACATCCTCCTACGTCGTCTTACATCGACCCCGGGCACATGGCGAGTTTCCTGACCTGTTGCTCCTCAGTCGCTGACAGGGGGCCTGGGGGCCCTTAAGGTCCACGCGCTTGCAGCCCGAAGAACTCATCAGGGCCGCCCAGACGCGGGCGGCGGGATTGGACGTGGGGCGGGGGGACGCGGCGCTGGAGCGCGTGCGGGCCCAGGCCTCGGCGTTGTTCGCGAAACTTCCGGAGCCTCCGGTGTACCGGCGGGCGGAGGACCCGTCGCGCAAGGCGGCCCAGGCGCTCCTGCCGGAGATGGAGCGGGTGCTGGCGGAGGCCTTCGCGGTGGCGCGCGAGCCGGCGGTGTCGCCGCTGGTGGACCGGCTGGTGGCGGCCCTGCGCGCGCACGCGGAGGCGCTGGTGCACACCGCGGACGGCCGGCTGGAGGCGGCGGAGCTGGCGTGGCGAAAGGCCCAGGAGCTGGAGCGCGCCGCGCACCCCACGCGTCAGATGGTGGGCCAGCCGCCGCGGCCTCCGCCGGTGTTCGACAAGGACTCCGGCCTGTCGCGCTACGACCCGCGCAACGCGGCCCAGGCGACGGTGAAGCTGGTGTGCCCCAACACGGGCTGCAAGCGCTTGGGGGACTACGCCTTCGTCCCGACGCACGCCTACCACCGCTTCGTCTGCCCGGCGTGCCGGGTGCCCTTCCTGTCCTACTTCGGCGAATTGAAGGGCCTGGAGGTGGAGCACCGGCGCAGCTCCAAGCGCTACCGCTTCACGGTGGATGAGGTGGGCAGCACCGTCAGCACGCGCATCGACTTCGAGGAGGCGGGCGGACAGGAGTTCCCGGCCGCGCGGCGCGACCTGCTGGCCTTCCTCTACACGGAGCAGCGGGAGTTGAAGGTCGTGGTGAACCTCACCAACGGCAAGCTGATGTGGGTGAGCCCCGCGTCGTCGTGCTTCGTGGTGACGGCGGCCTTTGGCGAGGGCGCGCCGGAGCTGGTGGCGTTCCGGGCCTACCGCGATGACGTGCTCCGGAAGAGCCGGCTCGGCCAGGGGTTCATCGACGGGTACTATTATTGGGGCCCTCCGCTGGCGGCGTGGGTGGTGCGCCGACCGCGGGTGCGGGCCGGGGTGCGCTGGGCCCTGACGCGGGTGCACGGCCGCCTGACACGGAAGGAACGCGGATGACACAGCAGGCTGGGACGGAAGGGACGCGGCCGCCGGGCGCGCGCGGGGACAAGGCCAAGACGGCGCTGTCCGTGGTGGCGGTGCTGGGGCTGGCGGCGCTGGCGTTCCTGGGCGTGCGCGAGGCGCAGCGTGCGCGGCTGGTGCCTGACGGGGCGTCGCCGCCATCCTTCCAGCTGACGAAGCACGAGGGCGGCTCGCTCGCGCTGTCGGACCTGAAGGGGAGCGTGGTGATGCTCGACTTCTGGGCCACGTGGTGTCCGCCGTGCCGTGAAGAGATGCCGTCCCTGGTGAAGCTGGCCAAGGAGTACGAGTCCCAGGGGCTCGTCTTCGTGGCGGCCAGCCGGGACGAGGGCTCCACGGCGTCGCAGGAGGTGGACTACTTCCTCCAGCGCTTCCAGCCGGACCTGCGCCCGTACGTGGTGTACGCGGACGACGACGTGGCGCGCGCATTCCAGGTGAATGCGCTGCCCACGCTCTACTTCCTGGACCGGGACGGGAAGGTCATCGACGCGCAGCGCGGCATGCTGTCCGAGGACGGACTGCGCCGCCGCATCGAGCGCGCACTCAAGCGCTAGAGTGGAGGGCATGACCCTCTACGACGCGGACACGGTCGACGCGTGCGCCTGGCCGGAGACGCCGCAAGCGCGTCTCTCGCGCGACTACTTCGTCCCGCTGATGAAGCGCGGCAGCACCGCCTTCCTCTCCGACCGCACCACCCTGCGGCTGCTGGCGATGGATGACCTGCGCATCCCGCTGGCCATCAACGAAGCGGAGTACGGCAACTCCCCGCTGCATTCGTTGTGGGTGCGCTACATCGGCCTGCCGGTGGCGGCCGTGACGGCGGAGACGTACGGCGCGGCGCGCGCGGTGGTGATGCGCGGGGCCATGCGGACGCTGGGCGGGATGTTGAAGGCGGCGCGCATCGACAAGTGCGTCTACGTGGACCACTGGCTGGTGTTGCGCAACCTGAGCGTGAGCCTGGACGAGGCACAGCTGGAGCGACTCACCGCCTTCCTGGTGGAGCAGTTCCCCGGACACGCCATCGTGTTCCCCGCCATCAACCCGGCGAACGCGTCGCCCCTGCTCAACACGCTGGCCGCGCGGGACTACGGCTTCGTCTACGGGTCGCACACGCGCATGACGCTGCCCACGCACGAGGTCAGCCGGCAGGTGCGCGAGAACCGGCGCCGCGACGGACGGCTGCTGGAGGCCGCGGGCTACCGCATCGTGGACGGGCGGGAGATGCCGGATTGCGCGCCCCGGCTGCGGGAGCTGTACCGGTCGCTCAACGCGGACAAGTACCACTCCACGCTCGACTTCACGGAGGAGTGGTTCGCGTGGACGCTGCGCGAGGGAATCTTCCAGTACTGGCTCGCGGTGAAGGACGGACGCGTGGACGGCTTCTATGCCACGCACGTCAGCGACGACACGGTCTGGTCCCCGCTGTTCGGCTATGACCTGTCGCTGCCGCAGGAGCTGGGCCTGTACCGAGGGCTCGTGCACCGGCTGATGCAGGACGCGCTGGAGGTGGGGCTCACCATCGAGCTGGGGCCGGGGGCGGATCCGTTCAAGAGCCTGCGCGGTTCGCAGCCGGTGCCCCGCTGGACCGCGTATTACGTGAAGCACCTGTCGGGCTTCCGCCAGTACGCGTGGCGCACGCTGCAGCGCTACGTCAACGGCGGGGTGCGGCCCGCGGCGAACGCGATGCTGCGCAAGATTGATGGCGACGGCATCGTCGGCTTCGGACCGCTGACGCTGCCCTTCACGCCGCCCACGGGCCAGACGCCGCGCGAAGCGGCCCGGGCGCTGCGCGAGCAGGTGGACGCGCTGGAGACCTCGCTGGAGTCCGCCGCCCGGCTGGAGGGCGAGGCCCGGCTGCGCGCGCTTTCGCCGCTGTCGGAGACCCTGCACAACTGGCCGCAGCCCATGCGCCGCGTGGTGGCCTTGCGTGAGCGCCTGACGCGGCTGGAGCAGGAGGCGCGCCGCAAGCCCTCGCAGGCCGTGGCGACTGCGAGCGTGCCTCCCGCGGAGCAGGCCCGGCAGCTGCTCCAGGATGCGACGCGCTGGGGGGACACGGCACTCGTCGCCGCGCATGTGGGCGAGGTTCCGGCCCCGCACCTCAAGGCGTTGGTGGAGTCGCTGCGGCAGGCGACGGGCAGCGTGGGCGTGGTGCTCACCGCCACGCGCGGCGACAAGGTGGTGCTGGTGACAGCCGCGAGCGACGCGCTCCGGGGCCAGGGTGTGGACGCGGGCCAGCTCATGGCCCAGGCGGCGCCGTGCGTGGAGGGCAAGGGCGGCGGCTCTCCGGAGGTGGCCTGGGGCGGCGGCTCGCGCGCGGACGGCATCGAAGCGGCGCTCACCGCGACCCGGCGCTTCGTGGAGTCGCGGCTCGCGGGCGCGGTGCCGTCCGGCGGCGTGGGCTGAGCGTCAGAGCACCTGGCGCACGGCCTCCTCCAGCTTCGCCCTGGGCAGGGCGCCCACCACCTGCTTCACCACCTTCCCGCCCTTGAAGAACAGCAGGGTGGGCATGGCGCGGATGCCGTACTGCTCGGGCGTCCTCGGATGGTCGTCCACGTTGAGCTTGGCCATCTTCATCCGGCCCTTGTACTCGGCGGCCAGCGAGTCGATGACCGGCGCGAGGACCCGGCACGGCGGGCACCAGGTGGCGGTGAAGTCCACCAGCACCGGTTCCTCCGACTCCAGCACCTCGCGTTGGAACTCCGCGTCTCCCAGCTCGATGACGTCGCCAGCCATGGGCCCCATCCTTGCGTGAAGGGCGCGGGCCTTTCGTGGGGCCGCGCCTCGTGTCCACGGGATGTAATCGCGGGCGGGTGTGACGACGAGCGCCCCTGGCGGGACGCATTGTTCCGCCAGGAGCCCCCTATTCCTCCTGCCACGGGAGCGCGGCGCCGCGTGCGGACAGCAGCTTCAGGAAGGCGCGCACCTTGAGGGGCAGCTGCCGGCTGCTCGGGTAGACGGCGAAGATGGGCAGGCCCGGGGGCGTGTCGGTTTCGAGCACGGGGACGAGCAGCCCCGCGCGCACGTCGTCCGCCACCAGTGATGCCGCGAGCCGGACGATGCCCAGTCCTGCTCGCGCCGCCGCCTGGCCCGCGCGCTCGCTCGGCACGCGCAGGCGGCCCGTCACCGGTACGGTGCGAGTGCTCCGGCCTTCGGCGAAGAACCACACCTCGTCGGTGCCGGACTCGGCCAGGAGGATGCACTCGTGGGTCGTCAGCGCTTCGGGCGTCCGGGGCGTGCCGTGGCGGCTGAGGTAGTGCGGGCTGGCGTAGTAACCGGTGCGCAGGCGCCCCAGCCTGCGCGCCATCAGCGACGAGTCCGCGAGCGGCCCGGTGCGCAGCGCCAGGTCGTACTCCTCCGCGATGAGGTCCACGTGCGTCTGCGCGAGTGACACCTCCACGCGCAGCCGGGGATGGTGCAGGAGCAGCTCCGCGATGACGGGCGTGAGCAGTTCGCCCAGCAGCGACAGCGTGGCGATGCGCAGCGTGCCCTGGGGCGTACCGCGCGATTCGCTCACGGCGGCGTTCACCTCTCGGGCCTCGGCGACGAGCCGTGCGCAGTGCGCGTGGTACTCGCGGCCCGCTTCCGTGAGGCGGAGCCTGCGCGTGTTGCGCTCGAGCAGCCGGATGCCCAGGCGCTCCTCCAGGGCGGCCAGCCGGCGGCTCACCGTGGACTTGCGCAGGCCCAGGCGCTCCGCCGCGGAGGTGATGCTGGCCGTCGCCACCACCTCCGCGAAGAGCACCATGTCGTCCAGCAGGGGCGGGTTCGCGGCCACGACCGCGAGCCTATGCCCCGGCTGGAGCGGGCGCGAGCCCGCCGTGCGTCAGTCGTTGGCCGCGCCCGCGAGGATCCACGAGCGGACCAGGACGTTCATGCCCGGGTGTTGATCGAAGTACTCCGGCTTGCCCGTGGGCATGCGGTCTCCGCACGCCGTGCCCTCCATCTTCCGCACGAGCGCCGAGTTGTCCGGGTCGCCGGGCATGACGCGCTGGAGGGTGCCACAGGCCTTGGCGGTGACGTTGACCAGGCTCGCGTGGCTGCTGAGCGGAGCAAGGCTCAGGTTGCCGGCCTTGCCGTGGCAGTTCGTGCACTGCCCGGAGTTCCACAGCGACTGGATGTCCGCGCCGTAGTGGGGCACCGACACGGGCACGGTGACGGTCCGCACCACGGGCGGGTTCACGCCATCCGTGACGCTCACGTGGAAGGTGAACGCGGTCTCCGTGCCCACGGCGGGCGAGTACCACTGCGCGCTCTCACCCGTGGTGCCACCCACCCAGGTGCCCGCTGTGCTGGGAGCGACCTGCATCCATGAGTAGGTCAGCGGGTCGCCGTCCGGGTCTCTCGCGGTGATGGTCAGGGTGCCGGTCGTTCCCGCGACCAGTGCCGTGGGTGCGGAGACGGTGTCGCTCACGGTGGGGGGTTGGTTGGGAGGGGAGGAGGCATCATCGCCACAGGCGATGCCTCCCAACCCGATGACCAGCAGGGGCAACAGGATCCGTAGGGATAAGTGCATGGGGGGCCTCGGAACGCGAGTACCCGCCAAGCTGGCATGCGGTGGTGATTTCAACCCAGTGTCCGCAAGGGTTGGACAAAATCAGGCTGACGCACGTTCAGGATGTTCTCGAAGGCAGTCCGTAAGAGCACGCCATGTTCCGAATCGAGTCAGAAAAAGAGTTGCTGCGAGCCTTCCGCTCCAGGGATCGCAAGCACGTCGAACTGCCCAAGGGCACCCAGCTCCCGCTCTTCGTGCGGGACTACCTTTCGTGGGTGGATCCATACGGGGTGCGCGTCTTCCTGGTGTTCGTCGCGCCGGGGAGCAAGCAGCCCACGGGTATCGCCTTCCGCAGGGATCAGCACGGAGACCCGACCCTTGCGCCCAAGATGTGTGACTGGTGCCGGACGCCCACCGTGGCGGAGGTGGGGCTTATCACCACGGATGTCGACTCGAAGCGCAGGGTGGGTGTGATCACCTGCCTGGACCTGCGCTGCGGTGAGCGGCTGGAGTCCATGTCGGACCGGTCCGGTCGCAGCGTCCTGGACGACAAGGCGAGGCTGATGGAGCGCATGGCTCGCTTCGCGAGCGAAGCACTGGGCTTGGAGCCCGGCTCGGCGGATTGAGGAAGCGGGCCCGCGCGTCCGGGCCCGCCCTCCTTCGCGCTACAGCGCCCGCAGGTGGTGGAGGAGCTGCTCCGCCACCGACGATGCGTGGGGCGCGCTCAGCATCGTGTAGTGGTCTCCCGCCACGTCGTACGAAGTCACGGACCCCGTGAGCCACGTGCTCCATGCGGGCTCGTCGGCATCACGAGGCCCCGCGGTGGCCCGGAAGAGGAGCGTGGGGCCCGAGTAGCCACCGTCAGGCACGTAGAGGCGCTGGGCTTCGTAGAACCGCGTGTGCATTTCGAAGAGGCGCTCGGCGGCAGCCAGGTCCAGCCCCAGGTTGCTTCCCTTGAGCTGCTCCAGGACGTACGCGAGGCGTTCGCGCGGCTCCATGCGCCGCAGTTGCTCCAGGTCCAGGGACAGGTCCTGCCAGCGCAGGCCGAGCGTCCGCCCGACGAGCGCCAGCAGTCCGAGCGGGTCGGCTTCCGGACGTGGTTGGGGCGTGGGCACGGTGGAGTCCATCAGGGTCAGCAGCTCCACCACTTCACCCAGGGCCTGGAGCTGACGCGCCATCTCCAGCGCGACGAGCCCGCCGAAGGACCAGCCGCCCAGCAGGTACGGCCCCTGCGGCTGCACGGTGCGCAGCTGGTTCAGGTAGTCGCGCGCCAGTGCCTCGACGGATGCGGGAGGAAGGGCGCCGCCCTCCAGGCCCGACGCGGACAGTCCATAGACGGGCCGGTCGTTGCCCAACTGGCGGACGAACTCGGAGTAGCCCAGCACGCCGCCGCCTCCGCCGTGAACGAGGAAGAGGGGCTGCTTCTCCGCGGTGCCCGCTTTCAGTCGCACGAGGTTGGCGGGAAGCGGGGTGGTCTCCTGTTGGATCCGCTGCGCCAGTTGCTCGACGGTGCCGTGCTGGAAGAGGGCTGCCATGGGAACCAGGTGCCCGGTGTGCACGCGGATGGAGGCGATCAGCCGCAGGGCCAGCAGTGAGTGGCCGCCCAGTTCGAAGAAGTTGTCGGTGATGCTGACGCGAGGCACGCGCAGCACCTCCGCGAAGGACCAGGCCAGCTGCTCCTCCAGGGGCGTGCGGGGCGCGACGTGGCTTCCGGACGCGGAGGTCGTGGACTCAGGCGCGGGGAGGGCCTTGCGGTCGACCTTGCCGTTGGCGGTGAGTGGCAATGCGTCCAGACACACCAGGGCGGAAGGCACCGAGTAGTCGGGCAGCCGCTGCTTGAGGAACGCGCGCAGCTCGGCCACGTCCGGCGTTTCGGGCGCGACATAGGCGACGAGGCGCTTGTCGCCGGGCACGTCCTCGCGGGCCATGACGACGGCGTTCCGCACCGATGGGTGGGCGAGGAGCGCGGCCTCGATCTCCGCCAGTTCGATGCGGAAGCCGCGCACCTTCACCTGTGCGTCCGCGCGGCCCAGGAACTCCAGCACGCCGTCCTCACTCCAACGGCCGAGGTCGCCGGTGCGGTAGAGGCGCGCCCCGGGAGTGGAGGAGAACGGGTCGGGGACGAAGTGCTCCGCGGTGAGCGAAGGCTGGCCCACGTAGCCGCGTGCGAGTCCGTCGCCACCGATGAACAGCTCGCCCTGGATGCCCGGAGGAACGGGCTGGCCGGAGGCATCCAGCACGTACACCTGCGTGTTGCCCAGGGGGCGGCCCAGAGGAGTGGATGCGCCTACCTGGGAGGCATGCGTGAAGCGGTGGCTGGTGGCGAAGACCGTGGTCTCCGTCGGGCCATAGCAGGCGGTGATGGGGATGTTGAGTTGCTCCAGCACGCGACGCACGTGGGGCGCGGAGATGACGTCACCGCCCGTGAGCACCTGGCGCAGGGAGCGCAGCGCGGGCAGATGCGTATCCACCAACTGGGTGAAGAGGCCCACGGTGAGCCACAGCGTCGTCACGCCGTGGTGCACCAGCACCTGCTCCAGTTCATGCGGATCCGTCGGTGGGTGCGCGGGGAAGACGGCCAGCTTCGCGCCATGCAGCAGCGCACCCCAGACTTCGAAGGTGGAGGCGTCGAAGGCGAGGGGGGCCATCATCAACAATGTCTCGTCGGGCCCGAAGTGGGTGTAGTCGACGCCGAAGAGGGTGCGGAGTACGGCGGCGTGAGGCGTGCCGACACCCTTGGGCCTGCCGGTGGAGCCGGAGGTGAAGTCGATGTACGCGAGGCTCTGCGGCAGGGCGCTCCGTGGAGGCGCATGCGCAGGCATCACGTCGAGGGACAGCTCCTCCAGCACCACGGGCAACAGCTCCTCGTGAGGCAGATTCGACAGGAGCGCGCGAGAGGTGACGAGGACGCGAGGCCGTGCGTCCTCCACCATCGCGGCCAGACGCGCGCGTGGGTAGGCCGGATCCAGCGGCACGTAGGCCGCGCCCGCCTTGAGGATGGCGACGAGCGAGACGACCAGCTCCAGCGAACGCTCCAGGGCCATGGCCACACGCGAATCCGTGTCCACGCCCAGCGAGCGCAGATGCCACGCAAGCCGATTGGCGCGTTCATCCAGCTGCCGGTAGGTGAGGCGCGTATCGCCGAACTCAACGGCGACCTTCTCCGGGAAGCGGGTCACCACCTGCTCGAAGACTTCCGGAAGGGTGGAGTCGCGCGGGTATTCGGTCGCCGTCGCATTCCACTCCACCAACACGTGCTGGCGCTCTTCCTCTGTCAGCAGGGACATGGCCGCCAGGGGCGCCTCGGGCCGGGCCACGAGCGCTTCCGCCAGCGTGCGGAGGTGCTCCGCCATGCGCGCGGCCGTGCGCGGCTCGAACAGGGCGGTGTTGTAGACCAGCGCTCCCGTGAAGCCCTCGGGTGACTCCACCAGGCTCAACTCCAGGTCGAACTTGGACGTGGTCTCCTCCACGTCCAACGGGCGCAGCGTCAGTTCCTCCCCGGCCGGTGCAGGCGGAGCGCCGTCCCGCGGTGTGAAGAGCACCTGGAACAGCGGCGCGCGGCTCGGGTCTCGCGCGGGCCTCAACGCTTCCACCAATCGCTCGAAGGGCAGGTCCTGGTGGGCATACGCGCCCAGCGCCACCTCCTTCACCCGGCGCAGCAACTGCCGGAACGAGCCCCGGCGGTCCACCCGGGCCCGCAGCGCCAGCGTGTTCACGAAGAAGCCGACGAGTCCCTCCAACTCCCCCTGTTCACGGCCCGCGATGGGCGAGCCGACGGCGAAGTCCTCCTGTCCCGAGTACAAGGCCAGCAGGACCTGCCAGAGCGCGAGCAGCGCCATGAACGGCGTGGTGACCTCCTGCTGGCAGAGGGCCTTGAGTCCCCGCGTGGCGGCCTGTGACAGCCGCACGGACACCTGCGCGCCACGGTAGGTCTGCACGGATGGACGAGGCTTGTCCGTGGGCAGCTCCAGCGCATGCGGCACGCCGTCGAGCTGCTGCTTCCACCACCCCAGCTGCTGCTCCAGCACCTCGCCCTGGAGCCAGCTCCGTTGCCAGGCCGCGTAGTCCGCGTACTGGAGTGCCAGCGGTGACAGGGGCGACGGCTCACCCTTCGAGAACGCGGCATGGAGCGCCCTCAACTCCTCGACGAGGACGCGGTTGGACCAGCCATCCGAGACGATGTGGTGCAGCGTGACGAGCAGCACGTGGCGTCGCGCGGACAGGCGCATCAAGGTGGCGCGCATCAGGGGCGCGCGCGTCAGGTCGAACGGGAGGAGCGCTTCCTCCAGGGCCCGTCGCCGGGCCTCCGCGTCCTGCTCCGCCTCGGGCAGGTGGCTCAAATCCACCTGAGCCATGGACAGCTCCGCATGCGCGTGCGGGTGCTGGACGGGCTCGCCGTCCTCGCGCGCGTGGAACGTGGTGCGCAGGGCTTCATGGCGCTGGACGAGCGCCTGGAGGCCTTGAGCCAGCGCGGCTGCGTCCAGGGGCCCGTCGAGCCGCAAGGCGGCAGGGACGTTGTAGTGGACGCTCTCCGGGTTGAGCCGGTCGAGGAACCACAGCCGCTGCTGCGCGAAGGACAGCGGCAGCGGGCCGTTGCGAGGAACGGGCACCAGCGGTGGACGCCGTGCGCCCTGCTGAGCACGTGAGGCGGCTTCGATGCGTGAGGCCAGCGCCTCCACGGTGGGGGCTTCGAACAGCGTGCGCAGCGGAAGCTCCGCGCCCGTCTCCGCGCGCACCCGCGACACCACCTGCGTCGCGAGCAACGAGTGCCCACCCAGCGCGAAGAAGTCATCCTTCACGCCGACGCGGGGCACGCGCAGCACCTGCGCCCAGATGGCCGCCAGCTTCGCTTCCAGCTCCGTGCGAGGCGCTTCGTACGTGCTGCTGGCCGTCGGCGCTTCCGGTTCCGGCAACGCCTTGCGGTCCACCTTGCCGTTGACGTTGAGCGGCAGTGCCTCCAGCACCACCACCACGCCGGGCACCATGGCCTCCGGTAGGCGCTGACGCAGGTGTGCCTTCAGCGCGTCCACGTCCAGCGTCTCGCCAGACTTCGGCGCCACGTACGTGACGAGCTGCTTCTCCGTGGTCTCGCCCCTCGCCACCACGATGGCTTCCTTCACCGACTCCACCTGTCGCAGCGCCGCTTCGATTTCACCCAGCTCGATGCGGAAGCCGCGCACCTTCACCTGGAAGTCGACGCGGCCCAGGAAGTCGAGCGTGCCGTCCGCAAGCCAGCGCGCCTTGTCGCCCGTGCGGTAGAGGCGCTCGCCCGGCGTGGACGCGAAGGGATGGGGGACGAAGCGCTCGGCGGTCAGCTCGGGGCGGTTCAGGTAGCCCCAGGCCAGGCCCTTGCCGCCCACGTACACCTCACCGGCGACGCCCACGGGCACCGGTTGCAGGTTCGCATCCAGCACATACGCGGTGGCGTTCGGGATGGGACGGCCAATGGACACCGGGCCCTCCACTCGCGCGTCCCGGTGCAGGGGCAGCGTGGTGGAGAAGGTCGTGTTCTCCGTCGGGCCGTAGGCATGAATGACCGTCGCGCCTTCAGGCAGACGGGCCAGGTGGTCGCGCATGCGGGGCCAGGGCATCACCTCTCCGCCCGCGAGGACCTGACGCACCTCCGCCAGGACGTCGCCCTGGTGCAGGACGAGTTGCTCGAAGAGCGCGGTCGTGAGGAACATCGCCGTCACGCGGTGGCGGCGAAGCTGTCCGCTCAGCTCCTCCAATGACAGGACATGCGGAGGCGGAAGGACGAGCTTCGCGCCGTGCAGCAGCGCGCCCCAGATTTCGAGCGTGGACGCGTCGAAGGCAACGGGCGCGAACTGGAGCCAGACCTCGTCGGGCCCGAAGCGCATGAAGGTGCTGCCGAGCACCAGGCGGGTGATGCCCCGGTGCGGCACGCAGACGCCCTTGGGGCGGCCGGTGCTGCCGGAGGTGAACATGATGTACGCCAGGGCTTCACCGTCCACGCGGAGGTCGGGTGCATGCGTGGGCAACGCGGCGATGACGTCCCGCTGCGCATCCAGCCAGACACGACCACCGGCGGCCGGCAGCAACGGAGCGAACGGCTGGTGGGTCACCGTCACGCGGACGTCCGCGTCCTCCAGCAGGGCCGCGGTGCGCTCCACGGGCGCGTTGCGGTCCACGGGAACGAAGGCCGCGCCCAATTTGAGGATGGCGAGCATCGCCGTCACCAGCTCGAAGGAACGCTCGACGGCGAGTCCGACGCGTGCACCCGGGACGATGCCCTGCGCGCGCAGGTGCCAGGCCAGTTGGTTCGCGCGCGCGTCCAGCTGGGCGTACGTCAGCGAATCATCCCCCAGCACGAGCGCGACCGCGTGAGGCGTGCGCTGTGCCTGCCGGGCGAAGTGGACGTGGACGGGGATGTCCGTGGGGCTGGTGACGGCGGTGTCGTTCCACGCCACGAGGATGCGCTGGCGCTCGTCGCGGGTGAGGAGGGAGAGCTCGCCCAGGGGCTGATCAGGCTTCGCTGCCACGGCCTCCAGCAACGTGCGCAGGTGCTCCACCATCCGGGAGGCGGTGGAGGCTTCGAACAGGTCCGTGCGGTAGCTGAGCGCGCCCCGCAGGCCTTGCGCGGTCTGTGCCAGGGCCAGGGTGAGGTCGAACTGCGTGGTCTGTTCGGTCTGCTCCAGGGGCAGGAGCCGCACCGGCTCGGAAGCACCAGGTCCGCTCGGCAGCACCAGCGGCTGCGTCGGCGCGTTCTGCAGCGCGAGCACGGCCTGGAAGAGCGGCGAGTGGCTCAGGCTGCGCTTGGGCTGAAGCTCCTCCACCAGCTTCTCGAAGGGCGCGTCCTGGTGTTCGTAGGCGGCGAGCGTGGTGGCGCGCACCTGGGCCAGCAGCTGGCGGAAGGTGGCCTTCGGGTCGACGCGCGTGCGCAGCACCAGCGTGTTGACGAAGAAGCCGATGAGCCCCTCCGTGTCCTCGTGCGTGCGGCCCGCGATGGGCGAGCCCACGGAGACATCTTCCTGTCCGCTGTAGCGCGAGAGCAGCGCCTGCCATGCCGCCACCAGGGCCATGAAGAGCGTGACGCCTTCGCGTTGGCACATCGCCTGGAGGGACTCCGACAGCGCTCCAGACAGCTGCACGGGCACCTGCGAACCCTGGGGGGACAGGACGCGCGGACGCGGCTTGTCGGTGGGCAGCTCCAGCAGTGGCGGCGCTCCGGAGAGCTGACGGCGCCAGTACGCGAGGTGGTGATCCAGGACCTCGTCCTTCAACCAGTCGCGCTGCCAGGCCGCGTGGTCCGCGTACTGGACCGGCAGGGGAGGCAGCGGCGACGGCTGGCCCGAAACCCGGGCGCCGTACAGCGCGGACAGCTCCCGCACGAGCACGCCCATGGACCAACCGTCGGAGACGATGTGGTGCATGTTCAGCCACAGCACGTGCTCCCCTGCGCCCAGGCGCAACAGCGAGACGCGCAGCAGCGGCCCCCGCTCCAGGTCGAACGGGCGCCGCGCCTCTTCACGCAGCCGCTCGTCCAGCGCTTCGCGGGAGACCTCGCCCAGCTCCACCACCTCCAGGGCGAACGGCACTTCTGCAAGGATGACCTGGGCGGGCTGGCCCTCCTTCGCGACGAAGACGGTGCGCAGGGATTCGTGGCGGGCGATGAGCGCGGCGAAGGCCTGCTCCAATGCGGACACGTCCAGCGCGCCCTCCACGCGCAGGGCCAGGAAGATGTTGTAGGCGGCGCTGCCCGGCTCCAGCTGATCAATGAGCCACAGCCGCCGCTGGGCGAAGGACAGGGGCAGCGAGCCCGTGCGGGATACGGGCACGAGAGGCGGGGCGGGAGGCAGGGCCACCACGCCGCGCCTGCGCAGCTCGCGGAGGACCTCCCGGGCCCGGTGGTGAGCCTCCGCCCAGGTCAGGACCTGGCCGTCGTGCTCGACGGCGATCGCGTCGGGATGGCGCAGGGCCTGTGCCTGGAGGAGCCGGTGCAGGGAGGCATCCTCCGCCGTGGCCGCGCCGGTTTCGCTCCACGAGTGGAGCAGGAGCCCGCGCTCCTCGAGCGTGAGCATGGGCAGCGCGGAGAGGCGGCGCTCCGGTGCGTGGAGGGCGCCGGCCAGCAACGCGCGCAGGTGGCCCACCATGCGGTTGGCGGTCGAGGCGTCGAAGAGGTCGGTGTTGTATTCGAGCAGGCCCTTCAGCCCGTCCGCGGTGTCGTTCAGCGCCAGGGTGAGGTCGAACTTCGCGGTGCCGCCCCGGGGCTCCAGCGGCTGGAGCTTGAGGCCCGTGCTCAGGGTCTCCGGCATGGGCGCGTTCTGGTACGCGAGCATCACCTGGAAGAGCGGCGTGCGGCGCGGGTCACGCTCCGGCCGGAGCGCCTCCACCAGTTTCTCGAAGGGCACGTCCTGATGCGCGTACGCACCCAGGGCCACGTCGCGCACGCGGGCGAGCAGTTCGCGGAAGCTCGGGTCTCCGTCCAGCTTCGTGCGCAGCACCAGCGTGTTGACGAAGAAGCCGATGAGCCCTTCCAACTCCGCGTGGTGCCGGCCCGCGATGGGCGAGCCCACGGAGACGTCCTCCTGTCCGCTGTAGCGCGAGAGCAGCACCTGGGACGCGGCCAGCACCACCATGGAGGGAGTGACGCCCTCGCTCCGGCAGAGCGCCTGCATCGCGTCCGACAGCTCGCGAGGGAACTGGAAGGGCACCACCGCGCCACGGAAGGTCTGCGCCGCGGGACGAGGCCGATCCGTGGGCAGCTCCAAAGCCTTCGGCGCGCCGTGGAGTTGCTCGCGCCACCAGCCGAGCTGGGACTCCAGGGCCGCGTCTCGCAGCCAGGCTCGCTGCCAGACGGAGAAGTCCGCGTACTGCACGGGCAGCGGCTTGAGTTGCGGCGTCCGGCCATCCGCGTGGGCGGCATACAGCGTGGTCAACTCCTGGAGGAGCACGCCCATGGACCAGGCGTCGGAGATGACGTGGTGCATGGTGAGCAGCAGCAGGTGGTGCTGCGCGCCCATGCGCACGACGAGGACGCGCCAGAGCGGACCGGCTTCCAGGTCGAAGACCTGCCGTGCCTCTTCGTCGAGGATGGCGCTGAACTCGCGCTCGGCATCAGGCAGCGTGCTCAGGTCCATCCAGCCCGCGGGCAGCGTGGGGGACGCGCTGATGACCTGGACGGGGCCGGACGCCTCTTCCCGGAAGGTGGTGCGAAGGGATTCGTGGCGCTGGGACAGCTCTCGCAGGCCCCGTGCGAGCGCGGGCACATCGAGGGTGCCTTCGAGTCGCATGACGAAGGGGAGGTTGTACGCGGTGCTCGCGGGCTCCAGCTTCGCGAAGAACCACAGCCGCTGCTGGGCGAAGGACAGGGGCAGGCCGCCGTCGCGCGGCACCGGCCTGAGCGCGGGCACGGCCAGGGCAGGGAGCACCGGGCCTTGCGCTTCAAGACGACGGGCAATGGCTTCCACGGTGGGGGCCGCGAAGAAGTTCGCGATGGACAGCTCCGCCTGGAACGCACGCCGGATGCGCGAGAGGATCTGCGTGGCGCTCAGCGAGTTGCCGCCCAGGTCGAAGAAGTTGTCCTCGGCGCCGACCGTGCCCGTCTGGAGAACCTCTTCCCAGAGCGTGGCGAGCAACCGCTCCGTGTCCGTGCGCGGCGGGCGCGTCCGTGCGCGAGTCTGGAAGGTGGAGGGAGCGGGGAGGGCCTTGCGGTCCACCTTGCCGTTGGAGTTGAGGGGCAGGGCATCCAGTCGCCCCATGGCCGAAGGCATCATGAAGTCAGGCAGGCGCTGCTTGAGGAACGCGCGCAGTTCAGCCGCGTCCAGGGACTCAGGAGCGACGACGTAGGCGACGAGGCGCTTGTCGCCGGGCACGTCCTCGCGGGCCATGACGACGGCCTCGCGCACCTCGGGATGAGCGCGCAGGGCGGCTTCGATTTCGGGCAGTTCGATGCGGAAACCGCGCACCTTCACCTGTGCGTCCGCGCGGCCCAGGAACTCCAGCACGCCATCCTCACGCCAGCGGCCGAGGTCGCCGGTACGGTAGAGGCGCGCGCCTGGAGTGGAGGAGAACGGGTCGGGAAGGAATCGCTCCGAGGTGAGCGAAGGCTGGCCCACGTAGCCGCGCGCGAGTCCGTCGCCACCGATGAACAGCTCGCCCTGGATGCCCGGAGGAACGGGCTGGCCGGAGGCATCCAGCACGTACACCTGCATGTTGCTGTGCGGGCGGCCCAGCGGGACGGAGGCGCCCACCTGAGAGGCATGCGTGAAGCGGTGGCTGGTGGCGAAGACCGTGGTCTCCGTCGGACCATAGAAGGCGCTGACGGGGACGCCCAACTGCTCCAGCACGCGGCGCACGTGGGACGCGGAGATGACGTCACCGCCCGTGAGCACCTGGCGCAGTGTGCGCAGCGCGGGCAGGTGTGAATCCACCAGCTGGGTGAAGAAGCCAATGGTGAGCCACAGCGTCGTCACGCCGTGATGCACGAGCACCCGCTCCAGTTCATGCGGATCCGTTGGAGGGTGCGCGGGGAAGACGGCCAGCTTCGCGCCATGCAGCAGCGCGCCCCAGACTTCGAAGGTGGAGGCGTCGAAGGCGAGGGGGGCCATCATCAACAATGTCTCGTCGGGCCCGAAGCGTGCGTAGTCGACGCCGAAGAGGGTGCGGAGTACGGCGGCGTGAGGCGTGCCGACACCCTTGGGCCTGCCGGTGGAGCCGGAGGTGAAGTCGATGTACGCGAGGCTCTGGGGCAGGGCGCTTCGCGGAGGCGCCTGCGCAGGCATCACGTCGAGAGACAGCTCCTCCAGCACCACGGGCAACAGCTCCTCGTGAGGCAGGTTCGACAGGAGCGCGCGAGAGGTGACGAGGACGCGAGGCCGTGCGTCCTCCACCATCGCGGCCAGACGCGCGCGCGGATAGGCCGGATCCAGGGGCACGTAGGCCGCGCCCGCCTTGAGGATGGCGACGAGCGAGACGACCAGCTCCAGCGAACGCTCCAGGGCCACGGCCACACGCGAATCCGTGTCCACGCCCAGCGAGCGCAGATGCCACGCAAGCCGATTGGCGCGTTCATCCAGCTGCCGGTAGGTGAGGCACGTATCACCGAACTCAACGGCGACCTTCTCCGGGAAGCGGGTCACCACCTGCTCGAAGACTTCCGGAAGGGTGGAGTCGCGCGGGTATTCGGTCGACGTCGCGTTCCATTCCACCAGCACCCGCTGGCGCAGCTCCGCCGTGAAGGGCATCACGGTGTCGCGTGGCTGCGCGACGGCGCGGGCCTCCCACTCGCGCGCGACGTCCTCCAGCGGAACCGTGGGCGCGGGCCGCGCACGGGCCTCCTGTGGCTTGAGCGGTGCCGGGACCGGCTGCCCCTTGCCCGCGAGCGCCTCGTCGATGAGACGGGCCACTGCGTCCAGCGTGGGAGTTTCGAACAGGCGCCGGAGGGGCAACTCCACCGAGAAGGCCTGACGGATCCGGCTGAGCGCCTGCGTGGCCAGCAGCGAATGGCCGCCCAGGTCGAAGAAATGATCATTCGCCCCGACGCGCGTCACGCAGAGCAGCTCCTGCCACAGCCCCGCCAGGCGCTGTTCGGTGGGCGTGCGAGGCGCCACGTACTCCCGAGAATCACCCCCCGCCAGGTCCGGAGCCGGCAGCGCCTTGCGGTCCACCTTGCCGTTGGTCGTGAGCGGGAGCGTGGCCAGCACCACCACGGCCGACGGCACCATGTACTCAGGCAGGGCGTCCTTGAGGGCCGCCCGCAGCGCGCTGCTGTTGGAGTCAACGCCATCGCGAAGCACGACGTAGCCCACCAGCCGCTTGCCGCCGGGCCCGTCCTCGCGCGCTACCACCACCGCGTCCCGCACGGGCGGCAGCTTCGCCAGCGCGGTCTCCACCTCACCCAGTTCGATGCGGAAGCCACGCACCTTCACCTGCGCATCCGCCCGGCCCACGAACTCCAGCGTGCCGTCCTCGCGCCAGCGCACCACGTCGCCCGTGCGGTACAGCCGCGCTCCGGCTTCACCGGAGAAGGCATCCGGCACGAAGCGCTCGGCCGTCAGCGCGGACCGGCCCGCATAGCCTCGCGCCACGCCCACGCCGCCCAGGTGCAGCTCGCCCTTCACTCCCACGGGCACGAGCCCGCCCCGGGCATCCAGGACGTACGCGCGCACGTTGGCCAGCGGTCGGCCGATGGACGGCACACGTCCGTCCGCAGTGCACTCGGTGAGCGTGGCCATGACGGTGGCTTCCGTGGGGCCGTACGTGTTGATGAACACGCGGCCCGGAGCCCACCGCGCCACCACTTCCGGAGGCAGCGCTTCACCGCCGGAGATGACGGTCCGCAGCGCGGGCAGTCCTTCAGGGGCCGTGGCCGCGAGCGTCGCTGGCGTGAGGCTGATGACCGTCAGGGCCTCGTCGCGCAGCAGCTTGCGCAGCGGCTCGCCGGGCATCAGGTCTTCCAGCGGTGCCAGCACCAACGTGGCCCCGCTGCACAGCGTGGTGAAGATCTCCTCCACCGACAGGTCGAACGAGAGGCTGGCGAACTGGAGGACGCGGCTGCCCGGCCCGATGCCGTAGGCCGTGGCCTCATGCGCGACCAGGTTGCACACGCCACGGTGCTCGATGGCGGTCCCCTTGGGCATGCCCGTGCTGCCAGAGGTGTAGAGCACGTAAGCGAGATTCCGGGGGCCCACGCCGGAGTCCGGAGCCAGCACGCTCTCCCCCGCGAGCCCGTCCCGCTCCACATCGAGGCACAGCGCACGGGAGCGCGCTCCCTCCGGGAATCGCTCCAACAGCGGAGCCTGCGTCACCAGCACGGAGGCGCCGCTGTCCTCCAGCATGAAGGCCAGCCGCTCCCGAGGCAGCATCGGATCCACGGGCACCCACGCACCGCCCGCCTTGAGGATGCCAAGCAGTCCCACGGCGACGTCCAGCGAACGCTCCACGCTCAAGGCCACCCGGGCCTCAGGCCCCACGCCCCGGCGGCGCAGCGCATGCGCGAGCTGGTTCGCGCGGGCATCCAGCTGCGCGTACGTGAGCGCCTGTCCCAGGAACCGCACGGCCACGGCCTCGGGCGTGCGCTGCGCCTGCGCCTCGAAGAGCGTGTGCAGGCAACGGTCCTCCGGGAAGGGCGCGGCTTCACCGGCCCACTCGCGCTGGACCCGCGTCGCTTCGGCCGAGTCCATCAAGGGCAGCTCGGAGACGCGCCGGCCCGGATCCGCGACCACGCCTTCCAGCAGCGTGCGCAGGTGCGCGAGCAGCCGCTGGATGGAACCGGGGTCGAAGAGGTCCGTGTTGTACTCCGCCGTGAGGCGCATGCCCTGCGGCACCTCCATGGCGATGAGCGACAGGTCCGTCTTGCTGGTGCGGTTGTCCACCGGCTGCGCGTCCAGGACGAGCCCCGGCAATCGCAGCGGCGGCAGGGGCGCGTTCTGCAGCGTCAGCGCCACCTGGAAGAGGGGATTCACGCTCAGCTGGCGCTCCGGCTTCAGCGCGTCCACCAGCTTCTCGAAGGGCACGTCCTGGTGCGCGTAGGACTCCAGCGTCGTCTCGCGCACGCGGCCGAGCAGCTCGCGGAAGGACGGCTGGCCGGACAGGTCCGTGCGGAAGGCCAGGTAGTTGGTGAACAGGCCGATGAGCCCTTCCAACTCCGCGCGGCCACGGCCAGCCACGGAGGTGCCCACCACCACGTCCTGCTGGCCGCTGTAGCGCGACAGCAGCACCTGGAAGCCCGCGAGCAGCACGCCGAAGAGCGTGTTGCCCTCCGCGAGCGCGAGCGCCTTCAGCGACTCCACGAGCGCGACGGGCAGCACCGCGTTGATGCGCGCGCCGCGCCCGGAGAGGACCGCGGGGCGGGGCCTGTCGGTGGGCAGCTCCAGCACCGCGTCCGGATCCAACCGCTCACGCCAGAAGCCCAGGTGCGACTCCAGTACGTCACCGCGCAGGAACTCACGCTGCCAGGCCGCATAGTCGGCGTACTGCATGGGCAGCGGGGCCAGCGGTGACGGCTTGCCTTCCGCGAGCGCCGGGTACAGCGCGCTCAGCTCGCGCACCAGCACGCCCATGGACCAACCGTCCGTGATGATGTGGTGCAGCTTGAGCAGCAGCACATACTCCAGCGCATCCAGCCGATACAGCACGGTGCGCAGCAGCGGTCCCTTCTCCAGGTCGAACGGCTGGCGCGCCTCGTCGGTGATCAGCCGGATGGCCTCCGCCTCACGCTCCGACGCGGGCAGCGATTGGAGGTCCACCAGGGGCAGCGCGAGCTCCAACGCGGGCTCGATGTGCTGCAGCGGCCGGCCGTCCTGTTCGACGAAGGTGGTGCGCAGCGGCGCGTGACGCCGCACCAGCGCCTGGAGGCTGGCGTGCAGCACGGCCACGTCCAGCACGCCGGAGAACCGCACGCGGACCGGGATGTTGAAGGCGGCGCTGCCAGGGCTCAGGCGGTCCTGGAACCACATGCGCTCCTGGCTGAAGGACACCGGTGCATGCGTGGGCCGGACCTTGCCGCGCAGCAGCTCCGCCAGCCGCGCGCGCTTCTGCTCCGGGGTCATCCCCGCGCCGTTACCTTCTGTTTCAAATGTCCTCATGTTTCGAGAATAACTGGTCAGCGAGGGGTACTGGGTGAAACTGACCCTCGGCGATATTCCCGATTATTTCCGACGCAGCGCACTCGACAGAGCGCGTCGTGCGGGTGGGGAGACGAGGCCTCGAAGCGGGGCATTTTGCCCCGGGCCTTCAGTCATCCCGTAAAACAACAAATGTATCGATTTGGGACGGCCCGGGTGCCGGGCCGTCCCAAGGGTCCGCGTTACTTCTTGCCGGCCGGTGTGCCCGTTCCAGGCGCGGGAGGCGCGCCCGGTCCGGGAACCGGCTCGGTGCCGGGCGGCGGCGGCTGGCCGTGGGGGACGATGGTCTCCTTCGGGCCGGATTCGAGCTCCGACTTGACCAGCTTGAAGTCCACGCGCCGGTTCTTCGCGCGGCCGAGCGCCGTGTCGTTGGTGGCGATGGGCCGGTCGAACCCGAAGCCCTGCGACGTGAGGCGCTTGCGGTCGATGCCCTTCTTCGTCAGGTACTCGAGCACCGACTTCGCGCGCCGGTTGGACAGGTCCACGTTCAGCGCACGCGAACCCTTGTTGTCCGTGTGCCCTTCAATCTGCACGGGCCCCAGCGTCGGGTTCTTCGCGAGCACCGTCGCCACCTCGTCCAGCAGGGGGTACGACTGCTTCTGGATGACCGCGGAACCCGTCTCGAAGAGGATGTTGCCCTTGATGCGGATGCGGTCCGACTCCACCACCACGTAGGGCGGAGCGTCGTACGGGCAGCCGTTGTTCTCAGGCGGACCGGCGACGTCGGGGCAGTCGTCCTCGCCGTCCGGAATCTCGTCGAAGTCCGTGTCCGGGCAGCCGTCGAAGTCCTTCAGGCCGGGCACCAGGGGGCACTTGTCCAGCGGGTCGATGACGCCGTCGCCGTCGGTGTCCTTGTCCGGCTCCACCGGGCAGCCCTTGTTCTCCTTCGGGCCGGGCTTGTTGGGGCACATGTCGTCGCCGTCCGCGACGCCGTCGCCGTCGTTGTCAGGATCCGGGCAGCCGTCGAAGTCCTCGAAGTCGTCCTTGTCCTCGGGCTGCGTGGGGCAGCGGTCGCGCACGTCGGGCACGCCGTCGCCGTCGGAGTCCGGGCCCTCGTCCTTGAAGGTCTTGTCGTAGCGCAGCGCCAGCATGACCCGCAGGGCCTCACGGCCGTAGCCGGTGGTGACGTTGAGGCCGCGGCCCACGTCCAGCTCCACGCCCCAGTCGCCCCACACCTTCGCGCGGGCGCCCACCAGCAGCTCCCACGGAGACTTGAGCGAATCCGCCTGGTCGAAGTTGAAGGGGCGCGCCAGCGGCGTGCGCAGGTGCATTTCCGCGGTGGCCTTCACCTCGCGCAGCCGGCTGATGTCCGGCAGGTCCACGATGCCGCCCGCGCCCAGCGTCAGCTCGTCGTCCACGCGCAGGTTGAGGTACTGCGCCGCGGGGCGCAGCAGCACGCCCGCGTTGCCCAGCACGCGCACGGGCCCCAGCTTCTTCTCAATGGCCAGGCGCGGGGCGAACACCACGCCGCTCTCACCCGTGAAGCTCTGCGCGCTGCCGGTGGGCAGCCGCACCTCCGCCACCAGCGCGAGCCCCAACGGGAAGCGGTCCGGATTCAACAGGCTCACGCGAGGCAGCACGCGGATGTCGCCCAGCGTGGTGCCGCTCACGCCCGCGGCGCCAGGGAAGTCCGGCGCGTTCAGCGCGTCACCCAGCAGCGAGAAGTTGTCGCCCTGGATGAGTGTGACGGGCAGGTCCACGCCCAGCTCCAACCGCTCCAGCAGCTGGTAGGAGAACAGCAGGTGCGCGTCCAGCCGGTACGGCAGCAGGTTCCCCAGCTTCTCGTCGCCCAGCTTCAACGCGAGGATGCGCCAGTTGAAGTCGAAGAGCAGAGCGCCCCGGTAGCTGCCCACCGGTTCCACGGTGGCGCCTTCCAGGCCGATGCCGCTGGACTGCGCGGCCGTCGGTTTCACCGGGACGGCGTCGAAGCCTCGGGAGAAGGGGTCTGGTTGAGCGTGGGCCGCTGCCGTGGTGAGCAGCAGGCCCAGGAGCGCGAGTCGCAGGGCCGCGCCGCACGCGGACCGGCTCCACGAAGGTTCGGAGTCGGGGCATTGCATCCTGAGGCTCTTAGCACCCACCTCCCCCCGCCGGAAGAAAACCCACCCTCGCGGTGTGAGCTACAGCCCCATGCCATTTATACAAACCCCGATCATCTCGGATCCGCCGTGTGTCTTGTTGCATACGACACATTTCACGCGGGACCCCTGGGTTCCCGGCGCGCGTGACGCTGTGCGAGCAGCGAGAAGAAGGGCCATGAAACGCTGGCTCCTGTGGGGATGTGTCCTGGTGGCGGGCTGTGGCACCCGCGAGGCGAATGTGCGGCGCGACGCGCTGCACGCCGCGCCCGCGAACACGGTCGTCTTCGAAGGCAGCTGTGACGCGTCCGGCGCGGTGGAGCTGGGCCAGGGCCTGTTCGTGGTGGCGGACGACGAGGACAACATCCTGCGCGTCTACGATGCGCGGAAGGGAGGCCGTCCGCTGCGCACGGTGGACTTGTCGCCGTCGCTCGACCTGCCGGTGAAGAAGAAGCCGCCAGAGACGGACATCGAAGCGGGCTCGAGGCTGGGCAACCTGGCCTTCTGGCTGACGTCGCACGGCCGCAACAGCTCCGGCAAGAAGCAGCCCGCGCGCCTGCGCTTCTTCGCCACTGGCGTGGAAGACCCCGAGCACGTGCAACTCGTAGGGCAGCCGTACACGCAGCTGTTGGAGGACCTGCTCGCGGACGCCCGGCTCGCGCCGTACGGGCTCGCGCAGGCGGAGCCGCTGCCGCCCAAGGAGCCGGGTGGGCTCAACATCGAAGGCATGACGGCGATGCTGGACGCGCCCGGGATGCTGATTGGTTTCCGCAGCCCGCTGACGCAGGGCAAGGCGTTGGTGGTGCCGCTCTTGAACCCGGAGGCGGTGGTGCGCGACGGCTCGACCGCGCGCTTCGGGGAGCCCCGGCTGCTGGGGCTC
>NZ_RAWR01000176.1:0-23466 GCF_003986945.1 Corallococcus sp. AB018
GGCGCGGGGGCCTCCTGCTTCTGAAACTCTTGCCTCAAGGTGATGCCCCCCATCCCCATCCAGATGACGAGGAACGCCAACCAGCCCAGAGTCTTCGCGAGCCCTACCTCCTGACCCACGCATTGGTGCCGTTCCGGGTTGTTGGCCAGGTAGAGCACCTCCACCGGGTCCCCCTTATCGGGAAGGCGGTGGCTCGACCTGGAATCTTCATAACGGCCTCGGATTTCCTCACCATCCGGCAGATGGAAGACGTATTCCACGACGTCGCTGGTGCCCGAATCTCCCGACGAGGCACTGTACGCGCGGGTCACCGTTCCATGGGCGTGCAGCCCCTCCGCCCGGAGCTTCAGGGTGAGCTCATGGGAGAGCAGCAGCTGCACCATCAGGCCCAGCGGGATGATGAAGAAGAACACCACCAGCATCAGGTTGTTGCCGAGGTCCATGGCATTGCCTTTCAGGGGCTCCGTCAGGAGGCGGTTCAACGAGGGTACATGCGTGGAGGATGAGCAGGCATTGCGCGAAATGGCAATCCAGTCCCGCCCCGGCCGTAGGGCCCTCCCTAACTCGACGTCGATGGCCGCCGCACGCGTGGGCCGAGCGGACCTGGTGCGCGTGCTGCTGGAGGCCGGCGCCGACCCCGCGCTGCCGGACAACCTGAGCGAAGCCCCCTTCGTCACCGCCGCCGCCTACGGTCACGTGGAGATGTGCGCGCTCCTGTTCTCCAAGGCCCCCCGACGAGAAGGGCTTGGCGCGCACGCAGCTCAAGAACCAGGGGCTCACGGAGCTTGAGCCTCCCCGACAAGCGCGCCGTGTTGAGCGTGGTCGGCCCGTTCCAGTGGGCCAGCGTGTCCCCTGCGCCCGCGAACGAGGCAGCGGGAACAAGCTGAGGAATTGGAGGCCTCCCTGTCAGTAGCCCTCCACAGCCATCCCGGCCCAGAAGGTATACAGTGTATACCCGCTGGGCCTGACAGGAGGAACACCGCATGGGCGACCGATGGCTGCTGTGTGGGGCGGAAGTCATCACCTGCGACCCCGAACAGGAGGACCTGCCGCGAGGTGACGTCCTGGTGGAGGACGGGCGCATCGTCGCGATGGGTCCCCAGTTGCACGCCGGGGACTGTCGCGTCGTCGACCTGCGCGGGAAGCTGCTCCTGCCCGGCCTCATCGATGCGCACCGGCACACGTGGCAGACGCCGCTGCGCGCCCTGGGGGCGGACTGGACGGTGATGGACTACCTGGCGGCGGTGCGCGTGAAGCTGTCGCCCGCGTTCCAGCCGGACGACCTGCATGCCGCCAACCTGGCCGGGGCGCTGGAGGCCCTGGACGCGGGCATCACCACGCTCGTGGACTATTCGCACTGCGTGGAGTCCCCCGCGCACGCGGACGCCGCGCTCACGGCGCTGGAGGACTCCGGCATCCGGGCCCTCTTCGCCTACGGCTACGCGGCGGGTCCCCAGGAGAGCACCGCGCTGCCGACCCCCGCGAGCCGGATCCAGGACGCCCGGCGCCTGCGCTCCACCCGGCTGGCCTCCGACAGCGGGCTTGTCCGCATGGGCGTCGCGCTGACGGAGATGCAGGTGCCCTGGGAGCAGAGCCGGGCGGAGCTCCTCTCCGCGCGCGAGCTGGGCGTCCCCATCACCGCCCACTGCTCCGCGTGGCCCGTGTCGGGCCCGAGCGAAGTGCGGCGGATGGCGGACGAAGGACTGCTCGGTCCGGACGTGCTCTTCGTCCACTGCACGTGGAGCTCCGACGAGGACCTGCGCCGCATCGCCGACAGCGGCGGTGCCGTCGCGGTGACGCCGGAGACGGAGCTTCAGATGGGCATGGGCTTCCCCGTCACCGGACGCGCGCTGCGCGCGGGGGTCCGGACGACGCTCGGCTGCGACGTCGTCTCCAGCAACGGCGGGGACCTGTTCACCGCGATGCGGCTGGCCCTCCAGGTGGAACGGGCCCGGGCCCATGAGAAGGACGGGCTGTCCCGGGTCCTCGCGCTCAAGGCCGCGCGCATGCTGCCGATGGTGACGCTCGACGCCGCGGAGGCCCTGGGGCTGGGACGCGTGACGGGCTCGCTGCGGCCGGGCAAGGACGCGGACCTCATCGTCCTCGGCTCCGATGCGCTGAACCTGACACCGCTCAACCGTCCCCGCGACGCGGTGGTGCTCCAGGCGCATGCGGGCAACGTCGAATCGGTGATGGTGCGCGGACGGTGGGCGAAGTTCCAGGGCGCCCTGGTGGACGTGGACCTGGCCACGGTCCGGCGCCGGGTCATCGAGGCCCGCGACGCGGTGCTCGCCCGGGTGGGAGGACCGGACACGCTCCTGGGCGGACGGGAGGACCTCTCCGCGCACTGGGACATGGGAGGCGCTGGCGGCACGAAGGACGCGTGACGCGACGCCCCCTCAGCGCTGGCGACGGAGGGGGCGCTTCCGCGCGGGGACCCGCCGTGCGTCGATGCGCCGCTGGATGCCCTCCAGCATGAAGCCGAGGCTCTGCTCGAACTCCCGCTCCACGTCGGTGGCCCGCATGTGCGGCACGCTGTGGGCAAGCCCCGGGTAGTCCCTGGCGGGAAGCGCCTGGGCCGCCGCGAAGAACCGCTCGAACGGCGGCGGCGTCCCCGGTGGCCCCACGTCCCACGGCTCCTGCCGGCGGATGGCTCCGGCCAGCCAGGAGAAGAACGTGTTGTGCAGCGCCCCTGCCTCCTTCCACGGGATGCCGGCGGCGTGCAGCCCGCTCACCGTTCGGTCGAGGATGACGAGCGCCGTGTGGACGACAGGGCCTTGCTCCAGCAGGAAATCCATCAACCCCGGGTGCGCCAGCCCCACGGCGCGCAGACGGCCCGCGAGCAGCCGGAGCCACGCCACCGGATCCTGTGGCTCCACGGGCAACACCAGACGTTGCTCCAGGGGCAACACCAGACGTCGCTCCACAGGCAACACCACCGTCTGGAGGATGGTCTCGGCGCACAGGAGTACAAGTGCATCCCGGTTCGCGACATGCTTGTATATCGCCATGGGCGTGACCCGGAGCCGTTCGGCCAGCGTCCGCATGGAGAGCTGTCGCAACCCCTGTTCCTGGACGAGCGCGACGGCGGTCCGCACCACGGTGTCTTGCGACAGCCGCGGCCGACGCACACGTTCTCCTCGAGGACTGCTCGCGCGGAAGGTCATGCGACGGAGCATATCCCGTCCGCCAGAAGCGACCGTGATTCACCCATACAACGCCCTCCCCAAACCCTGCATCCAGATAATTTCCCATGAACACTGAATTGACATGACTTCACTTCAAGTGCGTCAGTCTTTGTGCCAGGATGTGTCTTGTCGCGCCCGGGGATGCGTGGGCCATACAGGCCCCGTCCGAGGAGTGGGCGGACGCAAGAGGGGAAAACATGTTCACTGAAAACACGCATCGCCCAGGGGGGGCGCTGCTCCTGGCGCTCGGGCTTGGCGCATGGGCTGGCTGTGGAAGCGCGCCGGAGGCGTCCATGCCTTCCGAGCAGACACCGCCGGGAGAGCTGCGACACAGCGAGGCCGAACTCTACGTGGCGTCCTCCACCCTCTGGTGGCCGCTGACCATCCCCGTGTGTTGGGAGAACCCGGCCTCGGGCAACGCCACCCAGCGGCAGTGGGTGCGCGACGCGGTGACGCGCACGTGGGAGGCGAACTCGAGCGTGCGCTTCTACGGCTGGGGGACATGTCCGTCCTCGTCCAGCGGCGTCCGCATCAACATCAGCGACGAGGGCCCGCACGTGAAGGCGCTGGGCAACGGCCTCAACGGCAGGGCCCAGGGCATGGTGCTGAACTTCACGTTCGCCAACTGGAGCCCGTCGTGCGTCAGCAGCCTCAAGTACTGCATCGACGCCATCGCGGTGCATGAGTTCGGCCACGCGCTGGGCTACGCCCACGAGCAGAATCGTCCGGACCGGCCCTCCACCTGCACCGAGCCCGCGCAGGGCTCCTCGGGTGACTGGCTCATCGGGCCGTGGGACCTGGCCTCCGTGATGAACTACTGCAACCCGGCCTGGAACGGGAATGGCAACCTGAGCGCCACGGACGTCCAGGGCGCGAAGATCACCTACGGCATCCCCTGGGAGTCGCTGGGCGGCGGCTTGTCCTCCGGCCCGGCGGCTTCGTCCTGGGGCGCGAACCGGCTGGACGTGTTCGTCCGGGGCCTGGACAACCAGATGCACCACCAGTACTGGGCGGGCGCGGGCTGGAGCGGCTGGGGCCTCCACCCGGGCGTCATCACCTCCGACCCGGCGGCGGTGAGCTGGGGCTCCAATCGCATTGACGTGTTCGCGCGCGGCACGGACAACTCCATGCTCCACAAGGCGTGGGATGGCTCCTCCTGGAGCCCCTGGTATTCGCAGGGCGGCGGCTTCAACTCCGGCCCGGCCGTGGCGTCCTGGGGCGCGAACCGGCTGGACGTGTTCGGCCAGGGCCTGGACAACCAGCTCTACCACCAGGCCTGGACGGGCTCGGGCTGGACGTCGTGGACGGTGATTCCGGGCGTCGTGACGTCGGATCCGGCCGCGGTGAGCTGGGGACCCAACCGCATCGACCTGTTCGCCAAAGGCTCCGACAACACCTTCCTCCACAAGTACTGGAACGGCACGGCCTGGAGCGGCTGGGGCTCGCTGGGCGGTACCTTCACCTCCGCTCCGGCGGCGGTCTCTCGCGGCGTGAACCAGCTGGAGGTATTCGGCCGGGGCTTGGACAACAGCCTCTGGGTCAACACGTGGACGGGCTCCAGTTGGACCGGCTGGAACTGGCTCGGCGGTGAGATGACCTCCGCGCCCGATGTCGCGAGCTGGGGCCCCGGCCGGATGGATGTCTTCTATCGCGGCACGGACAACACCCTGCGGCACTCCTGGTACGTCAACGGCTGGTAGCGCCCCGCCGTCGCCAGAGCCCATGGACCCTCATGGGCTCCGGCACGGGGGCCACTCCAGCAGCCGGACAACGCCGACGCCATCTATCTGCACGGGGCTGGCGTCCTTCGTGGCCGGAAAGGACGCGGACGCGGACGCGGACCGCATCCTGCGCGAGGCCCTGGCCAAGGTGCCGGACAACGCCATGGTGAGCATCGCCCTGGCCAAGGTGCGCCGGCGGATGGGCGACGACGCGGAGGCCCAGAAGCTGCTGGAGGCCGCCCACGCCAGCGATCCGTCCGACGTGGGCGCGGCCAACGACCTGGCCGTGCTGCTGATGTCGAAGCCCGAGGGCGCGGCCAACGCCCGCGCGGTGCTGGCTCCAGCGCTCAAGGCGCACCCGGACGACGCGGGCCTGCACCTCAATCAGGCCCTGGCCCTGGCGGACACCGACAAGGCCCAGGCCCGCACGCACGCACAGAAGGCCCAGGCCAGCACCGACAAGCACATCCGCGAGCAGGCGGACCGGCTCGTGGCTGCGCTGAAGGGCAAGTAGTCCTCCACGCTCGGGGCTGCTGTTCTCTTCGGCGGCCGCGCAATGGCGGCTGCCGTGACGGGTTGATCCCAAGCACCCCATCCGTCTCCGCGGACTCGATGCTGGAGGCAGACGGTTCGAGACGCGCAACAACCCGCGGGACATGAGTCCCGGGGGGAAGCGGCCGCGTGTCACGTCGGTGCAGAAGATGCTGCTGCACGTACCGGCGACCGTTCACGCTTCCTCATCGGGAGACTCCGTCAGCCCAGCCCTCCAGGCGTTATTGGCAGCCATCGCCTACCAGGCAGGGCCCGCTTCTGGGCTTCGGTGTGAGCGGAAACAACGCTCAAGGCGTGTGGAGGCCTCGGGGTCCCCCCAAAATGAAACCGGGCTGGGAACGCTCGCGCAGAGGTGGCCACGGGCACATGATGTTCCCTGGAGGTCACACGTGAGGCGCAGGTGGCGACAAAGGGCGTTCGCGCAGTTGGTGATGGCGGTGCTGGCGGCAGGTTGCGGCGCATCGAATGGTTCAAAGCCCCCGGATGAGCCTCCTCGCGACTGCATTCCCTCCGGCGGTGCCACGGGCGCCCCCGGAACCATCGAGGAGGCGGTGGCGCTCATCAACTCCCTGCCCCGCCCCACTTCCGTGGCCTGCCTCGTGGAGAGTCTGGACCGGCCCCTGCGGCTGAGTGCCACGGAGAGCGACTTCAGCGCGCAACCCGCGCATGGCCGGCGCAGCCCTCGCATCTTCCTGTTTTCGGGCCCCCTCATCCTCTCGGTCGTTCCCGACGGCCCAGGAGCGGAGGTCGTCGAGTTCAGCCAGCTCGACGCCTCCGGCCGCTCCATCAAGGGAGAACTGGCCTTCCCCATCGAAGCCGAGGTGCTCCCCGAGGCTCCGTACACGAAGGTCATGTTCCAATCCGACCTCACCGTCTGCGCGTTCTGTCACGCGGACGAGAAGCCCGTGCATCGCGTGGGTAACGCGTGGGCCTACTCCTCCCAGGCGCTGCGCCCGGTGGACTCCTCGCTCGTCCCGATCGAAGAACTCCGGCGGGAAGCCTCCACCTGCGACGCCTCCGTCGAACCCGAGCGTTGCCGACTCCTTCAGGAACTCTTCGAGCACGGCATGCCACGCGCTCACGCCTTTCCCTCGTCACTCCCGACCTTCCCCTGATTCATGCCTCGGCGGATTGGGTCGGATTCCAGAGTGCGCTGGCGCTGGAGTGACTGTCGCGGATGGAGGATGGCCGCCTCGCGTACCGGATGAATCATCCGCTGCTCGCGGGTCGGGAGAGCGTCTTCAGCTTCCGCCGGGCCGGAGCACGATCGCGGGGAAGGGCGCGATTTCACGGTGCGGAGCCGCTGAGGCGGGCGTGTTAGCGTTCCGCGCGATGAGCGGGCAAAAAGGGACGATTGTCGAGCTCAACCCCATCGACGCCCTCGGGTGGATCGAGTTCGACGAAGGCGGTCGGGTGCGCTTCGGCGGCACCGCGCTCAAGAGCTTCGCCGTGAACCCCTCGGTCGGCACCCGGGTCGAGGTGCACGGCACCGTGCCGGGCTACAAGGGCGTGCCCAAGGCGGTGATGGTGACGCCGCTCATCGTCGCGCCCGCAGCCACCTAGGAGCCCAGGGACGAGCCGAGCAGCGCGCAGGAGGAGACCCCATGGCCGACCTTCGTGCGCGAGCACCCGCGCTGGAGAGACGCCGCCGAGACCTGCGTGCCCTGCGCGCGCAAGGCGCCTCGCCCCGAGCTTCCCGAGCACCCGCTGTTCGCGCCCTGGCGCCGCGAGCTCCGCGAGACCGCGCCAACCTGCGTCGATCTGAAGGTGCCGCATTTCCTGAAGCCCGAGAGCTTCGATCCCGGTCCCGGCGATTGCTTCGCGCACGGCTCCGTCGCCTGGCTCGACGAGCCGCGCTGGCCGAGCTGCGGCGTCTGCGCTCGCCCGCTGGAGATGTGCGTCCAGCTCACGCCGGCCGTGCTCGCGGACTTCCTCCCCGGCGGCCGCGGCCTCGCCGCGCTCTTCTGCTTTCACTGCGGCGTCGCGAAGAACAGCGATCCGCGCGTCGCGTACGTGCGCCTGGTGGAGCCGAGGCACCGCGTGACCGGCCCCGAGGCGTGGCAATCGGCGTCGAGTGGCTGGCGGCGCGAGAGTCTGCGGGTGACGCCGGCCTCCCCGGCAACCGAGCTACCGCCGGCGATCTGGTACCGTTATCGCTCGGAGATCACGCCGGAGACCGCGTCGAGCGCGCTCTTCGGCTTCAATGCGCTCGATCTCGACGGGCCGTTCCCCAAGGGCTTCGATCCGGATCAGCTCGAGGAGGTCGGAGAGGAGTACGACGACTGGCTCGCGCAGCAGCGTGGCGGCGCGAGCTGGGGCGGAGCTCGCCTCGGCGGCGTGGCGCGCTGGGATCAGGCCGACGCGACGCCGAGCTGCGCGCACGGCGAGATGCCGCACCTGCTCGACTACGAGGGCGGGCAGTTCCTCGACGGGGCGCTGCACGTGTTCTCGTGCCGCGAGCGGGTCTGCGAGCTGGCGTTCGTCGCGGAGTTCTGAGGCGCCTGCGCTCGAAAGTCACTTGCTCCCTCAAGCGGGGGCGGAGCCGGGGCTGGAGGAGAGCCCGGCCCAGGCTGCGACGGTGGAGTCGACGATGGAGCGCACGCCGCGATTGGATTGGGCGGGACTGCTGCGCCGGACGTTCGCGCTGGATGTCTTCGCCTGCTCTCGGTGTGGAGGCCGTAGGAGGGGGCTGGCATACCTGACGGCCCCCGGTGGGGGGCGCGCCATTCTGGAACACCTGGCATTGCCCTCGCGGCCTGCGAAGCTGGCCCTGGCACAGGGTCCACCCCAGAGCGTGTGGTGTTGAGCTCAAGCACCCACAGTGACCTGGAAGCCCACGCCCTTGCGGCCTGCCGCCTGGCTGGGCCGCTTGGGCCGGCATGTGCCCCGAGGGGCGGTACGGCCTCTGCTCCGGCCCGGCGCACAGCCCGCGCGTCACCCTCCAGCGGCCCTTCTTGACCCCTCTTCACCAGCCCGCCGCCCTCAACAGGGCTCCTATCCGTCCTATACTTGAGCCCCTGCGGGTGGAGCCCCGGAGCCACTGCGCGCGGTGCGGCGGTTCCGCCAACCGGCGCGCGGAGGTGGCGTTCCTGGAGATGTGCCACCAGCGCGGCGTGCAGCGCGTGGTGGTGGTGGGCGGCTCGCCCGCGGTGCGTGAGGAACTGGAGACGAAGCTGGGCGGCCACATCTCCCTGCGCATGGTGGACGGCACGGAGCGCCGCACCGCGGACCGCGCGAAGAGCGACCTGGAGTGGGCGGACCTGGTGCTCGTGTGGGGCGCCACGGAGCTGCACCACAAGGTGTCTGGCCATTACACGCACCTGGCCTCCGCGCATCACCGCAAGGTGGTGCACGTGGTGCGCCGGGGCGTGGCCGCGCTGCTGGATGAGGCAATGATTCATCTTCAGCGGGCGCGGTGAGCGGCTGACGCCCCGCTACGCGGTGTTCACGTCCTGAACGGGAGGTCGGCCACTTTCCCGGGCGACTTCCGCACGCGGTCCGGGTTCATGGGGGCTCTCCTCCTCTTCGCACTCGCTGGCTACTGGCTCTTCGCGACCCGGAAGGAGATGAGCTGAGCGCGGTGGCGAGGTTTTTTGGGACGCAGACACGGTGGAGCAACCTTCAGGGGTGAATGACCTATTTCCCTGGAGGTCCGCATGCCTGGTCCGCGAGTCCCTGGAGGCTCTGGTGCCGATCCATCCACAGCCATCCGCAAGGTGGAGCAAGCCCGCCAGAAGGACCGGGCCGAACAGGCGGGGCCGTCGCGTCAGGTCCAGCAGGTAAAGCCGCGCAACGAAGACCGGTTCCGCTCCTCGTTCCAGGCCGGGGCCCCGCCCTCGAAGGGCCCCGAGCTCGCCCCGAACCCGCCGCCCGCCAGCACGCTGCTCACCGAGAACACCCGGGATGGCCAGGTGAACTGCCTGGACAAGGCCGCTGACTGGGTGGACCGGACGTCGCCCGAAATCCGCGCCCGCTCGGAGCTGGTCTTCCTCAAGGACAAGCGTGCTGGCGAGGAAGGCCAGTCTGGCCACGTGGTCGTCCGCCAGGGCTCCAAGGTCTATGACCCCGCCACGAACAAGAGCTACGACTCCACGGACGCGTACCTGAAGGAGCAGCCCCATTACGAGCAGGTGGGGACGCTCCCAGCCGGTCAGGCGAAGAAGATTCTCGACACGCCCCCGGGCTCCCCCGCGCGCCAGACGGCCCTGGAGCGCGCCAATGTGTCGCCTGAGCTCCAGTCCATGATGGTGGCCGACGCGCCCCAGCAGTCCGATGGCGCGGGGAGCGGGCCCGAGGTCAACAATCAGGCAGAGAAGCCGAAGCTGACCGCGGAAGAGGCGGAGGCGGCAGCGCGCGCGGATGCCCAGAAGGTGCGTCAGTCCATGAAGGATGGCTGCATCTATGACGTTGGCGCGAAGACCCTGCAGGGCCTGCTCGAGGGCAACAAGGATCCACACTACCAGAAGGCCCTGGTCCAGGAGCTCGGACCCGAGCTGAAGAAGATGGCCGCGCAGTCGCTGAACACCAGCCCGCAGCTCGCCAAGCCCCAACTGAGCGCGCTGGCCAAGGCGGCGAGCATTGGCGGCCCGAACGTCACCAGGATGATCGCCACCGAGATGGCGAACGCGTGCCCGGCGGAGAAGCTGTTCAGGGAACAGGAGCCGCTGTTCTCCGCGCTCGCACAGACCATCGGTGGCGCCGAATTGGGCGCGATGGTCGCGAACACGCTCGATCAGCAGGGAAAGTCCGGCCCGGCCGCTCAGGTGGGCAACTCGCTGGCGAGCGGCATCCAGAAGACCCAGGAGGACTTCGAGGAAAAGAAGATCGCCTTCGACGAGGCCAACGAAGACCTGACGAAGTTCGTCGCCCAGCTGAGTCCCGCGCTCACCGGGAAGCAGCGGCAGAAAGCCATCCTCGACTACGAGAGCCGCACCCCCGCGTACGGCGAGTACGAGGAAGCAGCTCGGAAGCTCCTGGGCAGCCTGACGACGCCGGGCACCGCGGATCCGGCGAGAGCCACGGCCCCTGGCTCCCAGCTCCCGAAGTGGATGGACTTCCTCGGCGACGAGGCGGAGAAGACCATGGCGCACCTCCCCGACCTCGCCAACACCAAGGCGGGTCAGGAACTGCTCCTGGGGGAGTTCCAGAAGCAGGCCGAAGACCAACCCAGCCTCTTCGATGACCTCGACGCGGCGGCGACGTTCGGCAAGGCCGGAACGGATGCCTCGACCAAGCTCACCGCTGCCACCACCAAGGCCATGGGCTACCTGGTGCTGTCGAAGGCGGACGACCCGGAGGCCGTGAACCGGCTCATCGGCACGCTTGAGGAGAATCACGCCCTGTTCGGCTGCACCCAGGCCGAGATGAAGGAGATGGCGGCTGCCTTCAAGGCACTGCCCACGGGTGGCGAGGCGGCGCAGGAGAAGTTCAAGAAACTCTCCGCCACCCTCGCCGGTGGCGCTCCGGGGATCGTCCAGCCGATCCGCGCGCTCGGATTCGCGTGTTCCCTCGTGGGTGCCGTCAATGGCGTGAGTAATTTCCACAAGAACCCGCTTGAGGAGCAGGTGAAAGCCATCGGCGACACGATCGGTGTCGGGGGAGATGGCGCGTCGATGCTGCTCCAGATGTTTGGCAAGGCTGGCAGCGCCGCCTCGAAGGTCTTCGAGCGCATGACAGGGATAGGCAACGCGGTGGGGGCCATTGGCGATTTCATCGGAAGCGTGCAGGCAGTCAAGAATGGGGACTACCTTTCAGCCGCGGGGAAGAGCGCCTCCGCGTTGGGCGGACTCATCCTCGCCGCGGCCACCATTCAAGCCGTTCCCGTCGGGGGACAGATTGCCGGCGGCCTCCTCGTCGCTGGCGGAGCCGTCATCTCCGTCGTCACCAAGGCACAGGAGGCCGAAAAGAAGGAGGCGAACCTGAAGATGAGCCTCCAGGCTGCGGGAATCACCGAGCCCGTGCTCTCCACGCTGGTGGACGCGGACGAGGAGAGCCTCAAGGTGCTCTCCGAAGAGATGAAGCTGTCACCGCTGGACATCCAGAAGCTCGCGCAGCAGAGCCCGGAACTGCTGACGGAGCCCCCCCAGCAACTGAAGCAGCTCATGAAGTTGGGAGAGGCCTACGGCATCAAGGGTCCAGCGCTGTTGGGAGTCATGGATGCCTTCAAGGGCCTGAAGAACAGTCCGGGGGAGGAGTTCCAGCACTTCGTCGGAATCCTCTCCCTCCCCGGCGGCCCGGTCACCCCCCGCAGGGAGGAATGGGACCAATACTTCGACGGGCTGCGCGAGTCCCCGAACCTCAAGAACAAGGTGGAGGGACTCAAGCGCTATCTCGCGGAGCAATCGCAGCCGAACAAGGCCGCGTAAGGCCGTCCGGGGGCGCCCCTGGGACGTGGGCTTCCTTCCCCGGCGCCATGCAGCCACTTGAAGTGAATCACCCTCACACCGCAACCATGAACGAAAACTGCGACTACAATTACATCTTCATGTAGCGAGGAGACCGAGGAACCCCTCGTGGGAGATGGCAGGGGGTGGCTGAACGATTGGTCAGCCGCCGCCGCGATTACCGAGGCTTTCGCGTGGGTGCCGAGGTGCAGCCTGGCTTGGGTTTCGGTGCGCCGGGGACTCGCCCCCTGCTCGTCCGCGCGTACCGGGTGACGGTCCCGCCACTTCTTCCTTGAAGGCAACCATGGCTAGAGTTGCTTCCCACCATGTCTGGTTGCCCTTCCGAGGAAACGATTCTCGCCTTCGTTGAGGACCGCCTGCCTCCCGAGCAGCGGGCCCTGGCCGAGGCCCACACCTCACGCTGTGACGCCTGTGGGACGCTGCTCGCCGCCATCGCGGCGACGTGGCACGCGGAGGGAGCACTGGGGGAAGAAGCGGCCCCTCCGCCCCGCCTGTTCGTTCCAGGGGAGCAGGTGGGGCCCTACACCATCGTCGGGCATGCCAGCAGTGGCGCGATGGGCGACGTGTATCGGGCGCGCGATGGGCGACTTGGACGGGACGTGGCGCTGAAGGTGCTCCCGGCACGGTTCGCCCAGGAGCCCGAGCGTCTGGCCCGCTTCCGCCAGGAGGCCCGCGCCGCAGGTGCGCTGTCCCATCCGCATCTACTGACCTTGTTCGACGTGGGAGCCCATGAAGGCACGCCCTACCTCGTCACGGAGTGGCTGGAGGGCGTCACCCTGCGGACGCGGCTGATGCGCGGGCCGCTGCCCCTGGCGGAGGTCCTGCGGCTGGGCATCCAGCTGGCACAGGGGCTCGCGGCCGCGCATGCCCGCGGCGTCATCCACCGCGACCTCAAGCCGGCGAACATCTTCCTGTGCGCGGATGGCGGTGCCCGCATCCTCGACTTCGGGCTGGCGCGGCTCACCGAGCGCGGCGAAGGCGCGGCGGTGACCCGGAGCGGCGCGGTGATGGGCACCGCCGGCTACATGGCCCCCGAGCAGATCCGCGGGCAGAGCGCGGATCCTCGCGCGGATGTGTTCTCACTGGGCACGGTGCTCCACGAAGCCCTGAGCGGTCAGGCCCCCTTCGGGGGTGACAGCGCGGTGGAGCGCATGAGCGCCGCGCTCCGCGACGAGCCCCCCATGCTGCCGGGTGAGCTGGGAACGATCGTCGCCCGCTGTCTGGCGAAGGCTCCCGGCGACCGGTTCCAGTCCGCGCAGGACCTGGCCTTCGCCCTGGAGTCCATCGCGTCCCGCTCCGGAAGTCAGGTGCCCCGGGCCGTGCATCCCCGCGCCCTCCCGCGTCCGGCCTTGTTCACGCTCCTGGCGGTCGCGCTGCTGTGCGTGGCGGGTGGGCTCCTGGCGTTCGGGCGTCCGTGGAAGGTCCCGGTGTCGAGCTCCACGTACCGACCGGCCACCTTCCAGCGAGGCCCCGTGCTCAGCGCGCGGTTCTCCGCGGATGGACACACGTTTCTCTATGGCGCGGCGTGGGAGGGAGGCCCCGTGGAGCTCTACAGCGCGCGCACCGAGCGTCCGCTGTCGCAGCCTCGTGGACTGAACGCGGATGTGCTCGCCGCGTCGTCCCGGGGAGAGCTGGCGGTGTTGCTCGCCCCCCGGTTCTTCGACCCGGAGCATGGCAGTGGCACGCTCGGGTTGATGCCGCTCGCGGGCGGCGCACCGCGGGCCGTGCTCGACGGCGTGCTGGAGGCGGACTGGGGGCGCGGCGAGGGACCGCTCGCGGTGGTGCGCCGGGTGGGCGAGACCTTCCGGCTGGAGCAGCCGCCCGGCACCGTGCGCTTCGAGTCGCAGGGGTGGATCAGCCACGCGCGGGTGTCCCCCGATGGCGAGCGAATCGCGTTCCTCTTCCATGAGAATCCGAAGGACGACCGGGGCGGGGTGTGGGTGCTGGAGAAGGACGGGCCGCCCCGGGAACTCTCCGGAGACTGGGGGTGCACCCGGGGACTGGCGTGGGCTCCGGATGGGAGCGAGGTGTGGTTCACCGCCGCCCGCATCGGTGCGGACACCGCGCTGTTCGCGGTCAACCTGCGAGGCACGACGCGGCTCGTGGATCGGATCGCCGGTCGGATGCTGCTCCAGGACATCTCGAACGCTGGCACCGTCCTGGTGGATCACCAGAAGATCCGTTCAGGACTCGTGTTCGGGCGAGCGGGGGAGGAGCGGGAGCTCACGATGGCGGATGCCTCGATCATGTCGGACCTGTCCCAGGATGGCCGGATGCTGCTCATCTCCGAGGGGAACCAGATCGAAGGCCCCACCTATGGCGCGTACGTGCGCACCACCGATGGCGCACCTCCGGTCCGGCTGGGAGACGGGCATCCCCTGGCGCTGTCCCCGGATGGCAAGCAGGCGCTGGTCGTGCGTTATGGGGAGCGGATGGAGTTCTTCCTGCTGCCCACCGGCGTGGGGGAGCCGCGCCCTGTGTCATTGGCTCCGGTGGCCACGGTGCTTTCGGCACGCTGGTTTCCGGATGGGAAGCGGTTGCTGCTGCGCGCGAGCCAGGAGGGGCGCCCCGCCCGCTTGTGGGTGTTCGAGCCGGGCGCCGGCGCCCCCCGGCCCGTTACGGCGGAAGGCACCGGCTTCCACACGGCCATTTCCCCCGATGGGGAATGGCTCGCGGCGGTGGATGAATCGGGAAGCCTCCGCCTGTTCTCCGCGACGGGGGACGCGCAGAGCGTGGTCCCGGGCACATTCCCGGGACAGTGGGTGGTGGGCTGGGACGCGAGCGGCGCGGCCCTCTACCTGCGCAGTGTCTCGCTTCCCGTCCAGATCTCCCGGGTCGACATGAAGACAGGCGTAAGCGTGCCGCACCTGACGGTGCCCGCGCGCGGAACCCCGCCGGGGCTCATCACGATCATGACCCTGGCGCTCTCTGCGGACGGGAGCGCCTACGCGTACAGCTACTTCGAGACGCTCTCCCAGCTCTACCTGGTGGAGGGGCTCGGGAAGGACTGAGAACCCGATATGGCAATGGGAGCGCGGAAAACGCCATGATGGATGCCTGGGAATGCGAACCCGAGGAGTCCCGCGTGCGAAGCCTCTCATTCCGGATCACCCGTCTCGTCTCGGCGCTTATCGTGCTGGGCGGTTGTGAGCGTCAGGAGCAGCCTCCCGCGCCCACGCGGTCCGCGCCGGCTCCGGTCAAGGCCAGCGCGCCAGCGCCGGTCCCGCCCTCGCGGAGCACCACCGAGCAGGAGCTGCGCGAGCGGCTGCGGTGCGAGGCGCTCCTCGGCTTCAGCGGGCTGCTGGCGGGCCAGCAGGAGTACTTCGGGGAGAAGGACGCCTGGACCACGGACGTCACACGGCTCCCCACCCCTGCGCCATGCACGGATGGCAGCCGCGTGCCCACGCCGGACGCCACCTGGCTCGCGGGTTGCCACTTCCGCTACGCGGTCTCGGTGGCCGGCTCGTTGCCCGACAACAGCACCTTCAGCGTGCGCGCGGTGGGCGTGGGCGGACTCGCCGAAGGGCTCACGTACTCCATGACGCATGGGTACGTGGACGGGAAGCCCGTGCGGGTGTGGCCTTCCGAACTCGTCCTCGAGGAGTGCCATGGCGTGCGCAGGCCGGAGGGAACGCCCCTGCCGGCCCCGCTGTGCGAGGGGGCCAGCAACCTGAAGGCGCTCTTCACGTCCGAGAAGGCGTACTTCGGGGAGAAGGACCGCTACTCGGAGAGCGCCGCCCAGGTGGGCTTCGCGCCGGAGCCCTGCCTCGACGGCTCCCGCGCGCCCGTGCCCGATGACACGTGGACGGCAGGCTGTCGCTTCATCTACCGCGCGGAGGTTTCGGGCACGGCGCCGGAGCAGACCTTCCTCCTCACCGCGCGCGGAATGAAGGGCCCCGTGGTGGAACAGAAGCTGACGCTGGACTCCCAGTACACCTGGAGTCCAGCCGATCCAGGCTGCGCGCCCTGACGCGCGAAGGTGAAGGTGGAGGCCACCCGTGCCATCTCCGTGACGGGGAGCTCCAACTCCGTCACCTGGAAGCGCGGCCACGGCAAGTCGAAGCCGAAGATCAGCCGCACCGGCATGGACAACAAGGTCACCCAGGAGAAGGAGTCGCCAGATCGCATTCAGAAGCCCAGCAACCTCACCGGAGGCGATCCCATTTCAATTCCAGGAAAAACTGGATATATCGGAAGGAGTGCTTGACGTTGGCACCCTTCCCGAAATGGGGTCATCCATGCGCGGCTCACAGGTCCTCGGTATCGCTCTCGTCTCCAGCATCGCCTTCACTCCGCTCGCGGAGGCGAAGAGCGTCTCCTTCTCGGGCTATCAATGGGAGGTGCGCAGCGGTCAGGGCGGCCCGGGCCCCAATGCCTGGGATGACCGCAACGCCTGGGTCGATGCGAACGGCTACCTCCACCTGAAGATTGCGTGGCGCGACGGACGCTGGACGACGGCGGAGGTCTACATGCCGCAGCAGCGGCTGGGGTTTGGCACCTACCAGTTCAAGGTGATTGGCCGGCCGGACCTCTTCGACGACAACGTGGTCCTGGGCCTGTTCAACTACACGCGTCCCGACGTGGGCCCGGACGCCACGAATGAAATCGATATCGAGTTCGCGAAGTGGGGCGGCAGTCAGCCGCAGATGGGCAACTGGGCCGTGTACCCCGCGGTGACGGGCGTCCCCTACTCCCATCAGGCCTACCCCATCAGCCTCGGGGGGACCTACTCCACCCACCGCTTCCAGTGGTCGTCGAGGCAGGTCTACTTCCAGGCGTTGCATGGCCACCAGGATGGCAACGTCAACCAGATGGCCAGCTGGCTCTTCAATCCACCGGACTACGTCCAGCGCATTCCCCAGAACCCCCTGCCCGTCCACATGAACTTCTGGCTCTTCCAGGGACTCGCGCCCAAGAACGGTCAGGAGGTCGAGATCGTCATCGCGGAGTTCAAGTTCATCCCCGCTCCGTAGACGTCAGGTGCGGGTCAAAGCGAACAGGCCGCGCGAGGAGCACGCCGCTTCTGGACGAACGTGCTCACCGCGGCCTTGAAGCACTCTGGCGCCGTGAAGAGCAGGAAGTGCGGCCCACCCTTCACGGTGAACAGGTTGACGCCAGCGGCTCCCTCAAGCGGGGGCGGAGCCGGGGCTGGAGGCGAGCCCGGCCCAGGCTGCGACGGTGGAGTCGACGATGGAGCGCACGCCGCGATTGGATTGGGCGGGACTGCTGCGCCGGACGTTCGCGCTGGATGTCTTCGCCTGCTCTCGGTGTGGAGGCCGTAGGAGGGTGCTGGCATACCTGACGGCCCCCGGTGGGGGGCGCGCCATTCTGGAACACCTGGCATTGCCCTCGCGGCCTGCGAAGCTGGCCCTGGCACAGGGTCCACCCCAGAGCGTGTGGTGTTGAGCTCAAGCACCCACAGTGACCTGGAAGCCCACGCCCTTGCGGCCTGCCGCCTGGCTGGGCCGCTTGGGCCGGCATGTGCCCCGAGGGGCGGTACGGCCTCTGCTCCGGCCCGGCGCACAGCCCGCGCGTCACCCTTTGGCGCCTCCCCGCCCCTTCGGCTCCAGCCCCTACCCTCAACAGGGCCCCCTTCGCCTGATGCGTTGGGGGCTCCGAGAACGCATCAGACCTGACCGCAGGCCCGCTACAGCAGCCCGTCCAGCCAGGTGAGCTGCGCGTCAATCGTCTCTGAAATAGCGAGCGGCTGATCCGACGTGCTCGGGTCGGTGTACGGATTGCCAATCTCCTTGTGCTGCCACTTCACCCAGGTCTGCTTGTACCAGCCCCAGTCCAGGTCGGTGCCCGTCGAGGGAGGCGTGGCGCCCGCGTACCCGGAGAAGGCGCGGATGCCGGTGGCCGGCGCGACCTCCTGGCCCCCCACCACCTGATACAGGTGCAGCCGCTCGCGGCGGGGGAACTGGGAGGACAGGTTGGTGGCCCACGCGCCGTAGAACGTGCCCCAGGGGCGCACGGGGTTGTTCACCTTGGTGTCGAACGTGCCCAGCTCGCCCTGGCTGTTCCTGCACACGCCATCCAGCGACGACACGTAGACGGTGATGCCATCCAGCGCCGTGTTGGCGCGGAGCGCCTGGGCAATTCGCATCACCAGACACCCGCCGCGGGAGCTCCCCGCCAGGTAGATGGACCGCGTCTCGGGTCGGACCTGGGCCTGGAGCCAGTGGACGAACCCGTTGACGATGCGCTGCT
This sequence comes from Corallococcus sp. AB018, assembly GCF_003986945.1. Taxonomy (NCBI): domain Bacteria; kingdom Pseudomonadati; phylum Myxococcota; class Myxococcia; order Myxococcales; family Myxococcaceae; genus Corallococcus; species Corallococcus sp. AB018. The sequence goes on from NZ_RAWR01000176.1 coordinate 18,076, forward strand.
TCGTGTCGCTGTCGAACAGGTGGTCGAAGTTGTTGTCGTTGACCACGGACAGGTGCGTCCTCCCCACCGGAAACCAGCCCAGGGCATTGAGCTTCATGGCCAGGGAGCGGCCATCCAGGACCACGTTGGCGCAGGAGACGCCGTCGCAGGACGCGTCCCAGTTGGAGGACTGGCCTGTCACGCCGCTGGAGTGCCCGCTGCTCGAGATCTTCTGCCCGGCGGTCATGAAGACGATGGCCTCGCGCACGCTCGGGGCCTCCACCTGGGCGATGCGGATGGCGTGCAGCGTGCTGTCGGAGGCACCGGCCGCGCGGAACTGCTCGAAGCCCGGCGCCGCCTGGTAGCCACCAGAGGCGTCCTTGTAGACGACGCGCCGTGACACCACCGTCCGGCTGCTCCCGTTGGGATAGGCCAGCGCCTGGGATTGTGAGTCCAGGGTCACCTGGGGCTCTCCGGGCAAGTCCTCCGGCCCTGGCGGAGCACAGCCCGTGAGAGTGCCAACCAGCGCCAGGGCAACGCCTGCCCAGAGGGAGATGCGACGAGGGATACCCGAGGTGTGGACCATGGACTGCTCCTGGATTCTGGAGGGAGCCGCGCGGAGCGCAGCGGGGGGCATGTCAGACCAGAACCCGACCGTCAGCGAGTTGTTCGCCGACGAAAGGTGGTCCTGTGCGACGTATGCCTCCCTCCATGCGAACGCAGGTGTGCTGTCGCTGCTCCACGCGCCGAGCCGGAGCTGGGGGGCGGCGGCGCGCGGCGGACGCTGCCCCTGCAATCCCTCACGGCACGTCGTTGGCCGGGCGGTTTCTCCTGACGCCACGTCACCCCGGCGTTTCACTCCGCAGGGACTCACGGCACCCATCAGGCACGGCCGTGGCCTGTCTTCAAGCATCCCGGCACGTCATTGGCCGGACGGTTGGTTACCAGAGCAGTGACGAGCAGTGCTACGTACGTCACGTCGGTGCCCACGGCGAATCTCCCTCGCGATCCACCCACAGCCACCACTTCCAGCATCGACGCCTCAGCGGCGACGGACGCAGTCACCTGCACCGGCAACTGTTGCACCGACTCACCCCGCCGATTCCGGTACACCCACGTCTGCAACGCGCTCAGCCTCACGCTTGCTACCACCCAGCAATCAAATGGATTATTGGAGACATTCTGGAGCCCAGGCAGAACCTCCTCCGCAAGGACTGGCGTCACTCCCGCAATGCCTCACGGGCCACCTGTCGAGGTAGCGGCAGGCGTGGGAGTCGGCGCGACCAATTTCTGAATTTGATTCAGGTGCGCCTGAATTAGCGCTGCGATGGCTTCTGCGAGATTCTCGAGGTAGTCACAGAACTGACGCAGTTCAGACGGCGAGGGAATGACCGACACTCTGCCTGTATGGGCGCACTCATTCCGAATCGCAATCAGGTTTGTCAGTGCAGTCTCCGCCCACGACTTCGTCACCTTGCAGTGAGTGGCTATCTTGTCCCATCCATCTTGCACGCCGAAGCGGAGCAAAAAGTCTCGAACCACGTCCACGCCAGGATTGGCTTTAGTATCGGCAAAGGCCTCCCAAACAATCTCATAGCCCGATGGACTTGAAACAGAGTGGAGTCGACGAGCGATATCTGCACTACTGGCCTTGACCCAATCATGCGGTCGCGACGAACGAGCAGCCTTTGAGACTTCTTGAAGAACCCGCCCACCATGCTCGAAATGTGCCTCTCGAATGCGCTTATCGAGCGTTGAAAACGGCGCTCCGAGTGAGCAAATCGTCACGACCGTCTCTTCGGCCAATTGCTTCAAGAAGGATTCGAAGTATCCACTAAGAAGCACAACAGATGCGCATTGAATAGTGTCATGCCTCGCTCGCACCGCAGCGCTCGCGAGCGCGGCCAATGCGTTGGCATCAATGTCGTTGGCAATATCTCGAACGAGGTCGAGTGAGTCCCGCAAGGACTGAAGGGCAGGCATGGCAAAAAGTCAGGTAGCAAGGCAGGCGCGAACTACGTCTCTTGTCTTTTCGAGGCGGTACTGCGTCGCCCCTTTCCCATTGGTACCCGTCCCAATGGACTTCCTGAATTCAATGTCGCCGGAAAACAAGCCATGCAGAGCGGAAGCTAGCTTTAAGACCACAGGTGGAGTTAGTTGAGCCGGATCGACATCTGCGAGCGCAAACATGACAGCGTCGGCAAGAGGCGCAGACTTAACACCTTTCTTCGATCCAGGTTCACCGGGTTTTCGAAAAGCATCGAGTCCGAAAATCTTGAAGGCATTCTCAACTGCCTGCTCAAATCTCTTCTGATCGAGAGCAGCGAGGTTCGCATCTTGCTTGTAGGCCCGATTCCGTTCATCCATCTGCATACTCAGGTAGTGCCGAAACCGCCCTTTCATCGCCTGGTATTTCTCGAGCGCGAAAAACCGAAGAACCAACTCAAGATCCTCCATGCGGCTGTACGTGGAGTTCTTCTGTCGCTCTTCCGGATCGTCGGGAATATCCCACAACTTCCGGAATATCGCGTTCGCTGAGAGTTTATGAAGCAGAGTGCAGAATTGACCTCTGTAGATCGCGTTTCGAATCTCCATTGGTTCCGCCTCCATTCCTCCAGTGTTGAGGCGATCGAACACATCGTATTTCACTTCTGGCGATGACTCCTTGAGGATCAAGACAGCAGGAATGAAACGCCGCAGAATAGTCTTATCGAGCCCCTTCTTCTTGAGGTCATGGTATGTAAGGTCATTGAGTTCGTCCCATACCGACAGCCCCTCTAGTGCGTATGTATTCTCTAAAAAGCTCGAGATGGCGGTTAACCGCTGTCGTCCGTCGAGCACAACATACTTCCCATAATCATCCTCCCCAAGAAAAACTGGAGGAATAGGCACATTCATGATGATCGACTCGACAAATCGGCTCTGCTTACTCCGCGTCCAAATATTGCGGCGTTGAAAGTCAGGGCTGAGGTCAATCTGCCTTTCAATCATGTCCGGAAGCGTCGAAATCGGCAATTCGATCTTCTGCGGATAGATCTGCCGCATTTGCTGCTTGTACTTGTCCTCAAGCGAGGTCGAACTGGGTTCGGACTCGTCTCCCATTTCGATTTTGTCGTCATTCATGGCTTCTCCAGGAGCAGCACGCTCTCTTCATAGCGCCTACTCACTCTGTTACTCTTGGCCTTCGGGTGGAGGCTCGCCATCACGCGAGAACTCGGAAGACTTCTTGTCACAACAACACCACCATGAAGCCCGTGTGCCTTACCGATCGCAGTGTAGAGAGCCGGCAGATCGATCAAGATTTCTTTGTAAAATGAGGTTTGGAGGACAAGCGCCGCTACGCCTCCTCTTCTTAGAGCACGGGCGATTTCGCCTAAAGCCAGATGAGCGTCGTTGAAGTACTGCCAGAAGTTCTTGAAATAGTACCCGCTCGATGCATATGAACTGTGGGAACGGATTTGTTCTAGGAGGGAGCGAACCGACGGTGCCCAATTGTCCGGAATCGGATGCGGAACTCGGGTTCTGATCATTGTGGTTCCCATCAATTCGCGTCGCAGCGAACCTGCGTCACTACGCGACGTGACAGCAGCCAAGCACGCCAGCTCAAATGCAGTCGAAGCTGCGTAGTCAATTCGTGTGCAGTAGGGCGGCGAGGTCAGTACAACATCGACGCTGCCTTCCTGAACAGGCAGCGCTCTAGCATCGCCAACGAGAATGCGTGGTGAATGAACAGGCTTAGCTATTAGCAGTCCATCCGCCGCGAGACTTTGAACCACTTTAAGGAATTCCTCTGCAAGGTCTCGACTTGGCTGTTTGCGCCGCATTGGAGGCCGAAACCAAGTGGGATTAGAGCCAGACTTCGGAGGGGACACACACCTCGCAGCCCGTATGAGTGCAAGCATGGCGAAGGCTCGTTGCGGCTCAGGAGGCCACGCCACGCCTTGAGGTTCGACAATCGCCGCCCCAAGGGAAACAAAGCGGCGAGCGAGGCTCTGCGAAATCCACCGTGACAAATCACCGGCGGACGAAGGTCCCCGGACGGTGTTGGTGCTGCCCAGAATTCGTTGCCCGAACTCAACGGCGTCCTCTGGGCTAGAAAATGAAACTGTCTTCGCCTGCGCGATGAGCGCAGCAAATGGGTTCAAATCGACGCCATAGGATCGGAGCCCCAGCCGAGCCGCTGCCATCGTAGTAGTGCCACTGCCATTCCACGGATCGAGCACGGTACTTCTGCGGGGAAGGTCGCCAAGCACCGCATTCGCAAAGTCGCTGGAGAAGCCTGCGTAGTATGGGTACCAAGCGTCGACTCCAGTGGCCCCAGCTCGGCGCTTCGGGTCAGGAACGAGCCCGGCTAGCCGATCACGGAGTTGGTCAAAAAGCCGCTGTGGTGACGTCCGCCGCGCTAGCGCCGTCATGCCCTGCCCCCTCGGGTATCCTCATGAAATCCCAAGAACAATGGGCTCCTCCTGAGGTCCAATTTTTAGGTCTAGACCGAGCCAAGAGCCAGAACTTCGTCGGGATAAGAGCCTGGTGAGGCCTGCCGACTCCGCTCGTTACCGCTAGTTTCGGCGCCCCTAACCTGCGCGTCCGGTATTTCGAGGGGACCCAAGTGCACTACATCAACTAGATGGTCTAACCCTAGATGGTCTACGCCAGCGAGGAGTCGTGGTACGGGCTTGACGTCAAGCAGTCCAAGACCGCTTCGTCCGAAGCGCTGCTCCAATTGGCAGCTTCTTCGAGACCGAAGAGGGCCTCGACACGAGGCGGGTGATGGGCACTGAGAGTACCCGATACAACCACGTCGAGGGACCAGAGGGTGGGTAGTAGCATTTCGCGGACGTAGAGTTCCGAGAGTTCATTATTCGTGGCGTCTTCAAAGGTGAATCCTCTGGCGGGCCGACGGCTGCGCGAAGACAAGCGCCCCAGGTGCTGCTGATAAGTGGAGGTTCCGCGTTCAGAGCTTGGTCGGGCTGAACACGAGAGGGGGCCATCTACATCCTTCGCCACACCTTCTCCCGGCTGGCAGTGACGGGCGCCCCGGCAGAGGACCTTCAGAAGCTTACCGGGCAACAGCACCCCTCGATTACACAGCGGCCCATGCACCTGAATTTGGAGGCCAAGTCGGCGAATATCCGAATCCCGGAGCTGACGAAGCGTGAGGCCGAAAACAAAAACGGGCTGGAGACCTTTCGGCCTCCAGCCCGCTTCGTCGTTTGGTCGGGGAGACAGGATTTGAACCTGCGACCCCTTGGTCCCGAACCAAGTGCTCTACCAGGCTGAGCCACTCCCCGATATCCGATGCTGCGCCAGGAACTGCCCTCGGGCCCGGCGAAGCGAGGGCGGATCTATCCGAGCCGCTTCCTTCAGTCAACGGACTCTTTTGCCTCCCCCTTCCCTCCCCCTCACCAACCC
>NZ_RAWR01000177.1:0-22901 GCF_003986945.1 Corallococcus sp. AB018
GGCCTACGCGGTGGTGCAGCGCACGCGAGAGCTGGGCATCCGCATGGCATTGGGGGCGAGGGCAGGCCAGCTGATGGGCATGGTGTTGAGCCACTACCTGCGGCTCACGGCGGTGGGGCTGGTGTTGGGGCTGGGGCTCGCATGGGGCGCCAGCCGCGCGCTGTCGCACCTGCTCAACGGCGTGCAGCCCACGGATCCGCTCACGTATGGATTGGTGGTGGCGGTGCTCGGCGCCGTGGCGTTCCTCGCGGCGCTGTTGCCAGCGCGAAGGGCCGCGCACGTGCCCCCGGCGGTCGTGCTCCGGGCGGATTGAGCGCGGGGGCTCGGAGGACAACGGAGCCTCCCTCTTGGCAACCCCCGCTACGAACAGCGTGGGCGACCCGGCAGCGCTCCACGCCCCCGGCCCGTCAGGCCAAGAGGCCCCCTTGTCCCCTCCTTCAGTCCGGCAGCTCTGCACGCTAGGATGGAGCGTCAGCCCCCTGCCCTGAATTGCCTACTCGCACCGCGGCTAGAGGAATACGAGCGTGGCCTTGTCACTTGTGCGTGCTGGACGTCCAGTAACCACCGTCTTCGACTTGCTAGGAGATGACGAGAACGACATGTCCGCTGCGCTGGGATACGCGCTGTCGCAGTCGCCTGCGCTCACACGTGCCGTCATTCGAGATATTTCGGAGGGCTGGGAGCCTGCCCCGGCGCTGGTCGAGAGCCATGGCGTCATTGCATTGCAGAGTGCGCACAGAGGCCATGGCATCACGGATGTTGAAATCTCGCTGGGCAAGGACTTCCACGGAGTCATTGAGGCGAAGCGCGGAGCGCACCTGCCGACGCTTTCCCAACTCCAGCAGTATGCTCCCCTGCTGACTGAATCCCTTGCAGTGCGCCGGGTACTGTTAACGCTGACGGACGTAGCCCCCATGCGTGCCGCAGCAAGCAGCCTGCCGTCGGCTCTTGACGGCGTGCGCATCGTGCACCGAACGTGGCGACAGATTCGAACTCTCGCCCACGAGGCGCGCGCGAAGGAAGGACACGCAGCGAAACGAGTGCTCGACCAGTTTTCCGGCTACCTGGGAGCGATTCTCGGAATGGAAACCCACTTCTCGAACCTCGTGTACGTCGTCTCACTCGCCAGTGGCTTCGGCCCAGGGTGGGGCATCAGTTGGCAGGACATCGTGCGCAAGGAGAGGCGCTACTTCTACCCTGTGGGAAAGGGCTGGCCGGAGCCCCCCAATTACATCGCCTTTCGATATGACAGCTGCCTCCAGTCGATTCACCACGTCGAGAGGCATTCCGTCTATACGAATCACCGCAGCGTCTTCCCCGAAGCGCCAGACGCTGAAGTACCTCCGCACTACTGCTTGGTGCTGGGTCCTGCGATCATTCCACCTCACGAGCTTCGCAATGGACCTCGCATCGCCCGCGCGGCCCGATGTTGGTGCATGCTTGACACCCTCCTCACTGCCTCGACGATCAGTGAGGCGCTTGAAGAAACCCAACGGCGAATGGAAGCTTGATGTTGAAGGCCCCCTGCGAAGAGGCCCGCTGATGGAAACCTGACGGGTTGTTAGGGCCTGCTCAGAAATTACTTGGCCATGAGAGGCGTTCCCAACCCCGGAAAATCGGCCTCCGGGCACGGAAATCGGACAACTAATTTCTGAGCAGGCCCTTACTGCCTCGCGCCACTTCCCGTGGGTTCCACCGAATATGCGCGAATGTGGATTTCCGGACTCAGGTACCACTCACCCTTTAGGGGTGCCGAGACGCGGCAATCGAAAGCGACCTGTAGACTCTGGATGCCGGCTTTGAAGAGTTCCTTCTCATAAAGCGTCAGCGTCTTCTTGGGCGCTTCCATCTTCAGCAGCGGCGAGGGTCTCCTCGCGGAGACAGCGACGACGAGCATGAGCCCGGTGCCGAGCCCCTGAAGTCGCCGGTAGTCGTCGACGGCGTAGCGCAGCATCTTTGACCGATTTGCATTCGCCCAGAGAAGTTTGGTCTCCACGTGGCAGGCGGGCTTTCCTGGTTGGTACTCCCTCCCAACAGCGAGGACCAAGTCAGAGAGTCCTCCGTCTTCGAGCCTGCTTTCTCGCGTCGCCGAGTACTTTGGCCAGGGGTGCTTCTCCGCGAATGCCCATGCAAGCTCCCAGTTCAACCAACCTTCGAAGCTGTTCACCGAGTCTGCGAAGAAGCAGAGTCGACGCTGAAAGTCCTTCTTCAGGGCCAGGCGATTGAGGCAACCAAGGAACTTCTCCCTCAGCTTTGCGTCCTTCATCGAATCTTCTCCTTCTGATTGACACTGCATATGGAACCAGGAGCAGCTCTTCGCGTGGCACCAGTGAGGTGTCATTCTATGCCCCAGGAACATAGCTTCGCCACGACGCAGTGAGGGACCCATGCCTGCCCTCCACTTCATGCTCCAGAGAATGACTGCCCCTCAGGCAAGGCGTTACGCATGGCAGCGAACCTGCGCCTTCATGTTCGTGTTGCTCCTGGCCTGTGCGGGCCCCCGCCTCTACTACCTGCGCTCAGAACTTCCCATTCTGGAAGGGCGGTTCGACCTCGCGGTGGCCCCAGGTCCCTGGCCACACAAGGACGTTCCGGCCGTCGTATCGGACACCGACGCGATTCCGGATGACCTGGTGCTGCCGACGCTCCGGGCATTGATGAGCCTGCCGGGTGCGTCGGATGCCTGCGACCCGAACACCGGTGGTCCACGACCGGATGCATCTGAATACTGCGTCGCCCTCTATAAAACGCCGCAGGACTGGCGTGTTTCATGGCCCATCCGCAACCTCATGAAGGAACGCAGCTCGTGCCAGCCTCCTTTCGGTGGCGTCGACGATGAGTCCTTTGGTCGGAACCTGCCCATCATCGGCTTCGCGCACAATCACCCGTGCGCGACGAGCATGAGCAGTGACGACCTGACCCGATTCCCCGCGATGAAGATGGAGGACGGGCTGTGGACGATGGTGTCCTATGCCGCGAGCCCGGATGGACAGCTGGCGCGTGACTCGAGGAACCGGTTGATTCCCGCATGGGCCTGGCTCGCCACGGGACACAAGGACGAACCTCGCTTCTACAAGTGGAACCCCGCGGGAGAGGTCTTCCAATGGAATGAGGACAAGGCGCTTTGGGAGTTCCAGGCGAACTGTCATCCACAAGAGGCTTCTGGCATGCGCAGCCCCCGCATGCTGCTGCCTCGCTGCTCACCCGAGTTGAAGTGGTAGAAGGGCCCTGGAGCCTGTCCCCATGATGAACCTCCCTCATCACGTCCTTCTCCTCACGCTCCTGCTGGACGGAGGCACGCCTCCCGCCTCTTCTGGCACAGCCGCGAGGGACGGGGGCAGCGTCGTGTCTCCGCCCGTGGTGACGAATGCCGACGGAGGCACCGCCGCCCGCGCCCCCCTCGTCGCGGAGGGGATTGAATGGCCTGACGAACTGCGTCCCCTGGCAACGCTGGACGGACCGGCGGTTCTCGCCGCCCATGCGGCCTTGCAGCGGCTGCTGGCAGGTTTTCCCAAGGAGTATGCGAAGGACTGCTCATATACCGCCAAGGCCATGGAGGTCTCCGTGGCCCAACACGGCGGGATGTACTTCGTGGAGATCAAGCGAAACGTCGCGAAGTGTGGCTGGGCAGCACCTGGATTCAATCCCTCCGCGCACTGGTACGAATTGTATGCCGTGTCGGCGGACGGGAAGGTCCTGGCGCGCTATCCCTATCATCCCTGAAGGCGCCCCTCCGGCGTGACCTGTGAAACAACACATCTCCGCGTCATTCCATGCGCGCTTCGCTCCGGCATCCCGCCCTGCCCCCGCGCGCAGTGAACGTCAGGGAACGATGCGCTTGAAGTAGAGGACCGTGGGGTGCAGCTCACCATCGGTGTGCCGCGCCCAGTCGGGAATCTCGCCGGCGCGCTGCCACTGGAAGTGCTGGTAGACGGACTCCGCCTTCGAGCCCGCCAGCGTGTCGAGCACCAGCAGCGTGCGCCCCGCGACCCGCGCGTACTGTTCAATCTCCTGGAGCAGCAGCGACGCGAGCCCCTGTCCGCGGGCCCGCGAATGCACGAGCAGCTTCTGCACCTCCGCGCGGTGCAGCCCGTTGGGGCGCAGCGAGGGCGCGAGTTGCACGGTGCCGTCGATGCGACCGTCCACCTCCGCGACCCAGAGCACCAGCCCCGGCCCCAGCGCCGCGAGCACGCCCCGCCAGTACTCCACCGCCGCGTCCCGAGAGAGCGGCGGCAGGAAGCCCACCGACGCGCCTCCGTCGACGGAGTCGATGAGCACTTCGGCCAGCGCCTCCCGCTCCTCGGGGGTCGCCTGTTCGAGTCTCCGGATGGAAATCATCCCCACCAGTCTAGCGGCTCACGGCGTGGCGGGCTTCGGAGGCTTCGGCGCGGGGGTGACGCGGGCGCCGGTGCAGCGCAGCAGCTCGTCCATGAGGAGGCGACGACCCCGCTCCGGCCGCTCCAGGTGCACGAAGTGCGTCGCGCCCGGGAGCACCACGGCCTTCACGCTGGCCGCGTGGTTCAGGTGCTCCTGGAGGCGCGTGACGTCCTCCGGCCGGCTCCAGAAGTCGTTCTCCGCGCGCAGGATGAGCACCTTCGCGGTGATGGACGCTCCGTCCCACAGCTGCCGGCCCGTGGCCAGATAGAAGCTGTCCTCCAGCGCCCCGGATGGCGCCCGGAACGCGAACGGAGTGCGTGACGGCCCCAGCGGATCACTCGTGACCGCCTCGCGCTGGAACGACGCCGCCACTTCCGGGTCCCGCCACTTCACCCGCTCCTCTTCCGCCTCGGGCAACTGCCGGTCCCACACGGCCATCAGCGACGCACCCGTGTTCCACCGGTAGGCGCCAATGCCCTCCGCGTTGAAGTGCCCCGGCCGCTTCGGGTCCTCGAAGTCCGTGCCCTTCCCCAACAGCTTGTGCTCCGCGCTGCCCGCGTACAGCGCGTTGAGCATCACCAGGTGGCTGACGTTGTCCGGGTGGAGGCTGGCGTACATGCCCGCCCAGTGACCTCCCGTGGCCCAGCCCACCAACCCCACGCGGCGCTGCCCCGTGCGCGCCTTCACCCAGCCCACCACCGCGTGCACGTCCTGAACGACCTCGTGCGAGCCCACCAGGGGCCGGCCCTTCGCGGGCGTGCTCATGGCCAGGGGCCGCGTGGAGCCGCCATAGCCGCGCGCATCCATGAGGTACACCGCATGCCCCGCGCGGGCGAGCTCCGCCGCGATGGAGCCGCCCTCGACGGGCAGGTCGAACGAGGCCCGCCCCGGCACCCGCGCGCCGTGCAGGAGGATGAGCGGCGGCAGGTTGGCCACCTGCATGCCCGTGTCCTTCACCTCGCGCACGGACACCTCGATGCCCTCCTCCGACGGCACCAGGAACTCCGCGCGCGTCACCTCCGCCCGCGCGCCGGCCCCGAACAGCGCGCCCAGCACCACCAGCGTCCGGACCACGGCCGCGCCTTCGCGATGCATGACCAACGTGCCCTCCCCGCTCCGTAGACTGATGGCGCGATCCTGCCAGGAGCCCCGCGCGGACACACCTCCCGGCCGCCCCGGTCGTGCAACTCTTGCCGTCCGTGCAAGCCTTGCCGGCCCGCACGCGTCGTGGACACGCAAGGATTGCCGTTCCCCACGCCCTCCCTCGACACGCTCCCCAGGGACGCGGTGCTGGCATCCCCGTTGCTCATGTCCCGCCACGTTCCCCGCTGGCGACCCGGCCGGGACGAACCCCGGCCAGCGGACGCATCGCTGGCATTTCCAAACGACGAACGGAGAAGCGACATGCACACGAATCACTTCGCGCGGAAGCTGTTCCTGGCGGCCCCCCTTTGCCTCTTCGCGGTGGGCTGTGGCGGCGACCCCATGATGGACGAGACCCTGGCGGGCGAGGCCCCCACGGGCGAGGCCGTCACCGAGACCGCCGCCCCGGCCGCGCCCGACGACGCGGCCCTCGCGACGGCCGAGCAGGGTGTCAACCTGGGCGGAACCTACTGGTGGGGCACCTCCAACAACGGCCTGACCTCCACCGCCATCGGAACCTCCACGGGCCGGACCTGCTTCCTGACCGGCGTCCAGGGCAACCTGAAGGGCACCAGCTGGGCCGGCGCGGGCGTGTACCAGTACGCCGGCAACTGGCAGATCTTCGTCAACCACACCAACAGCAAGGCGCTGGGCACGGGCGTCCAGTGCCTCGACACCGCCACCAACCGCACCCCTGAGATGGCCTGGTACGACGGCCAGGCGGCGAAGCTCCTGGGCGCGGTCACCGCGTCGCGCCGCTGCTTCCTCACGCAGGTGGAGGCCGCGGGCGGCTTCACGGCCAACTCCGACTACGCCCGCGTCTGGAACGACGGCTACAACTGGTACCTGGGCGGCAGCCTGGGCGGCTCCGGCGGCGCCCGCGCCATCTGCGTGGACGTCCCCACGGCCCAGGGCGGCTGGCTGTGGATCGCTGGCAACCCGGGCACCTTCACGCACAACCTGGACTACAACCCGGGCGGCGTGGCCTGCCTGCTGTCCGGCATCGGCGGCAACTTCAACACCAGCAACTTCAACGACGGCGTCTCCATCGACTACAACAGCGGCACCCGCTACTGGGAGATGACGGTCAGCAACAGCAAGCGCGGCTGGAGCAACTGCGTCAAGTAGCGCAAGCAAGTGTCCGTTTCGCGCGGGGAGGAGGGGGCCCGTCGCGAAACGGATGGCGCATCGCTCGCGCGTGTGGTGTCACCCTCCTGCCGGGCGCATGCACCGCCCGCGCGGGAGGTCACCCACGCCATGCAGGACGTCGACATCAAGACCGCGGATGGAGTGATGGACGCGAAGCTGTTCCAGCCGGAGGGCTCGGGACCGTGGCCGGCGGTCATCATGATTCCGGATGCCTTTGGCATCCGGCCCGTCTTCGAGGACATGGCCCGGCGCCTGTCGAAGTCCGGCTACGTCGTGCTGATGCCCAACGTGTTCTACCGGGACGGACACACCTCGAAGCTGGACCTCCAGGGCTCCTTCGCGGACGAGGCGTTCCGCAAGCGCCTCTACGGCCTCATCGGCGCGCTGACGCCGGAGCGCCTGAAGCTGGACGCGGGTGCTGAGCTGGACTTCCTCTCCCGGCAGCCCTTCGTGAAGGGCCCGAAGGCGGGCGTGGCCGGCTACTGCTTCAGCGGCGGCATCGCCGTGCGCATGGGCGCGGACTTCCCGGACCGCATCGGCGCGGTGGCGTCCTCCCATGGCGGCCGCCTGGCCACGGACTCGCCCGACAGCCCCCACCGCCTGGTGAACCAGGTGAAGGGCGAGCTGTACTTCGGCCACGCGGACCAGGACAACTCCATGCCCGCGGACGCCATCCACACGCTGGAGGCGGCGCTGAAGGACGCGGGCGTGAAGTACCGCTCGGAGCTCTACCCCGGCGCGCAGCACGGCTATTCGGTTGCGGGCTCGGCCGCGTTCAACGCGGAGGTCGCGGAGACGCACTGGAAGAGGCTCGAGGACCTGTTCGGCCGCACGCTGAAGGCCTGAGCCCTGAGCCCGATGTCCCCTGTGCGGCAGCGGCTGCTCTCCATCTTCGGCGGCTCGGTGGGCAACCTCATCGAGTGGTACGACTTCTACGTCTACTCCGCGTTCTCGCTGTACTTCGCGCAGGCGTTCTTCCCGGACGCGGATCCACTGGTGCAGCAGCTCAACACCGCCGGGGTGTTCGCGCTGGGCTTCCTCATCCGGCCGGTGGGCGGCTGGTGGATGGGGCTCTACGCGGACCTCCGGGGCCGCAGGTCCGCGCTGACGTTGTCCGTCACGCTGATGTGCCTGGGCTCGCTGGTCATCGCCGTGTGTCCCACCTACGCGCGCATCGGCGTGGCGGCGCCCGTGGTGCTGATACTCGCGAGGCTGCTCCAGGGCCTCTCCCTGGGCGGCGAGTACGGCACCAGCGCCACCTACCTGAGCGAGGTGGCCACCTCCCGCCACCGCGGCTTCTACAGCTCCTTCCAGTACGTCACGCTCATCATGGGACAGCTCTTGGCCACGCTGACGCTGCTGGTGTTGCAGCGGTTGGTGTTGACGGGCCCGCAGCTGGAGGCGTGGGGCTGGCGCATCCCGTTTGGCATTGGCGCGGCGCTGGCCATCTTCGGCTTCTACATGCGCCGCAACATGGTGGAGACGGAGGCCTTCACCCGCGAGGCCGCGAAGAAGTCCGAGCACCACCCCATGCGGGAGCTCTTGCGCCACCCGAAGGAGATCGCCGTCGTGGTGGGGCTCACGATGGGCGGGACGCTGGCCTTCTACACATACACCGTCTACATGCAGAAGTTCCTGGTGAACTCCGTGGGGCTGACAAGGGATGAGGCCACGCTCATCTCCGCGGGCTCGCTGTTCCTCTACATGTTCCTCCAGCCGGTGCTGGGGTTCGTCTCCGACCACGTGGGACGCAGGCCGGTGCTGATGGGATTCGGCGTGCTGGGCACGCTGTGCACGGTGCCGCTGCTCACTGCGCTGACGCGGACGCGGGACGCCTTCACCGCGTTCCTGCTGGTGCTCGCCGCGCTGGTCATCCTCTCCGGCTACACGTCCATCAACGCCGTGGTGAAGGCGGAGTTGTTCCCCGCGCGCATCCGCGCCCTGGGCGTGGGGCTGCCCTACGCGCTGACGGTGTCCCTCTTCGGAGGCACCGCGGAGTACGTGGGCACGCGCCTGAAGCTGGCCGGGCGCGAGGAGTGGTTCTTCTGGTACGTCACGGCCTGCATCTTCTGCTCGCTGCTCGTCTACACGGTGATGCCGGACACGCGGCGCCACAGCCGCATCGACGCGCCGTCCTGAAGCGCTTGGTGGGAATGCCTGTCCCGGGCGGGACGTGCTAGACGCGCGCGCCCATGACGTCTCCACTCCTGACGCTTCCCCTGCTGCTCCTGCTGGGGCAGTCCTCCGCGCCCACGTCCACCGAGCCGTCCTTCCAGGCGCGGCTGTCCTTCTACGCCACCGACGAGGACATCGACACCCTGGGCGCCCCCACCGCCACCTCCTTCCACGCGGCGCTGGAAGGACATACACCGGAGCTCGCGTCGGGCCTGCGCGCGGAGGCCGCGCTGTCGTTCTTCCTCACCACGGGTGGCTCGCAGGGCATGGGCTTCGCGGACAACGGCAGCACCGTCCGGCTGCGCTACCGGCCCTCCGGATGGGAAGCCGGAGAGGGGCTCTCCGCCGTGGTCCACCCCATGTCCACGTCCCGGCTCTACATGGGCTTCGCCTACCCGGTGACGTGGGAGCGGCAGGCCTTCCCGCGCCGCTCGGCCGCCGAGTCCGCGCTGGAGCTGCGCCTGTCCCGGCAGCGGTGGGACGCCTTCGTGGCGCTCAAGTCCGCCCCCGTACTCGACGACCTGGAGCTGGAGTTCGGGCGCCGCTACGCCCTGCTGGCGGGCGGCTTCCTGGACGTCACGCCCGAAGTGCGGCTGGCCGTGAAGGGCACCGTGCTCGACCGGGGACAGATTCCCGGCGCCGCGATCCAGGGCATCGAGATGCACGTCCCCATGCGCGGCGCCTCGCTGGGCGCGGTCTGGCACCGGGGCGCCCCCATCGGGAACAACGTCGACCTGAAGCTCTACCAGGGCGACCCGACCTTCTTCGAGCGCTTCTTCCAGCCCGAGACCTACCCCGGAGGCTTCGCGGCGTCGGTGTCGCTGGAGGGCAGCATCGTGTCCCAGGGGCTGCTGGATCCGGACGCCTTCCTCCAACGGACCACGCAGACGGGAGGCGCGGGGGCCCTGGAGGCGCGGGTGAAACAGGGCTTCTGGCGCGCGCACGCGTTGGCCTACGTCCGCACGCTGTCCTTCATCCAGCTCGACGCGCCCGGGATCCCTCCGTACATCGCCTTCATGAACGACGCGGAGACCCGCGCGGAGGTCTCCGGGACGCTGAGCAGTGACTACCACCTCCAGGACTGGGGGCTGACGCCCGGGCTGCTCGTGCGCGTCACCCGCCCCGCCTCGCTCCGGAACGCGCCGGTGGGCATCCCGGGCCGCAACTACACCGCCGTGTTCCAGGGCCCCAACCTCCTCAGCCTGCTGCCCGAAGGCGAGGCCCCGGGGCTGGTGGTGACGGCGAAGGCCACGGTGCGCTGGGACCTGGGAAAGGTGGCTGGCGTACTGGCGGAGATCTCCTACACGCACGACCCGAACCGGACCCGCTTCGAGGATGACGTCACGGGCGTCGGAACGCCGGTCTTCCAACCCGCGAATGCCGTGGGCTTCAGCGTGCTGCTCCAGGCGCGCTTCTGACGCTGGGAGTCAGGAGGCGGTGATTGGCGTCCCTGCGCGGCCGGGTGCGAGGATGCCGTTCCGCCCACCATGCGCAACGCATCCGCCCGTCCCCTCTCCGAGGCCGCAGTCCCCGAGTCCCCCGTCGTCCCGCTCGTCCAGCCCGCGGCCCGGCTGATGGCCCACGCCGCGGCGTGGCTGATGCTGGTGGGCCTGCTCACCGGCGGCTACGTCTCCGCGGCGATGACGGGCAAGGTGCCAGCGGATCCGCAGATGGCGCTCGCCGCGCACCTGAACGCGCTGATGGGCACGTTCTTCCTCCTGGGCGTCGCGTGGACGCTGCCCATGCTGCGCTACGGCCCCGTGGGACAGCGGCGGCTGGCCTGGGCGGTCATCGTCGCCAACTGGGCCAACTGGGGCATCACCTGCGTGAAGGCGTGGCTGCGCGTATCCGGCGTGGACTTCATCGGGCAGCCCGCCAACGACGCCGTGTTCGGCGCGCTCACGGTGTCGGTGGTGCTGCCCGCGCTTATCGCCGCGGGCGCGTGGGTGTACGGCTTCCGGCGCTCAGAAGCCCGCTGACGTCAGAAGGCCGTGCGGGTGAGCGCGAAGTCGGAGCCCGCCCAGGCCGTCTTGAAGCGTTGATTCACGGCGTTGGCTTCCGCCGTGCGCCCCTGCCCCTTCAGCGACCAGGCGAGTCCGAAGAGGGCCCAGCCATTGCCGGGGTTGCGGCGCAGGTCCTCCCGGTAGACAGCCTCCGCGGCCTTGTATTGCTTCGCGTCCAGCAGCGCCGCGCCCTGGAAGTGACGCACGGGGTAATACCAGTCACTGGGCTCTGAATAGGCCAGCTGATCCGCGGCGCGCACCGCGTCCTCCCAGCGCGTCAGCGCGTCGGCGCAGCCCTGGCGCTCGGAGATGGATGCGTCGAGCACGCGGGCCGCCACGTCCAGCACGTCCTTCGCCGAATTGTTTCCAGCGGTCATCGTGTCGGGAACGTTCGCGGCCAGCTTCACCAGCTCCGCGTGCTCCGAGCGGGCCTCCTTGAACTCCCCATTCGCCGCGAGCGCCAGCCCGTGCGCGTGCAACCACAGCCCCGTCAGCACCGGGTACTTCGGGTCCGGCCGGGGCTCCGTGAGCAGCGCGTCGTAGCGCCCGAAGCGCACCATCGCGAGCAGGGGTTCCGAGGCGAAGAAGTCCATGCCCGGCATCTCCTTCAGCATCTCAGGCGGCAGGACATTCGCGGACTCGCGCGCGGCGCGGATGGACTCCCCCGCGCGTCCCTCCATGGAGGAGGAGAACGACAGGAAGCCCCAGTTGTGGGCCAGGTACATCGGGTAGTAGCCAATGGGCTCCACCTGGCGCAGATAGTCATTGTCCGCCTGGACAGCGCGGCGGTTGCTCTCCGAGGCATCCGCGTACCGGCCCACCCGCTGGTAGATGTGCGCCGGCATGTGCACCAGGTGGCCCGCGCCGGGCATCAGCCCTGGCAGCCGCTCCGCGGAGGGCAATGCGCGCTCGGGGTACTCCGAGGCCTCGATGGTGTGGATGTAATAGTGATTGGCGCCCGGGTGGTTCGGCGCGCGCGCGAGCACCGTCTCCAGCCGCGAGACAATCTCTCCCGTCCCCGGCTCCGGCTTGCCCTCCAGCGTCCACAGCTTCCACGGGTTGAGGTTCATCAGGGACTCGGCGAAGAGCACCTGCACGTCGTTGTCATCCGGGAAGCGCTTCGCCACGTCGCGCATGGCGTTGGCGTAGGACTGGGAGAAGGGCTTCATCTGCTCGGGCGTGCGCGGCTCCGGCCCGCCGTAGCGCCGGGACAGCGCGCCGATGAGCGCCTGCTCCGTGGGGGTCGCCGTGGGGGCGAGCGCCTGGGCCTTCCGCAGGGCCGTCCATGCAGTCGCGGCCCGGTCCGGCAGCATGGGCACGTTGTAGTTGGGACCGAGCACCAGGGCGACGCCCCAGAAGCAGCTGGCGCAGGAAGGATCCAACTGCGCGGCGCGGGCGAACGAGCGCGCGGCCTCGTCGTGGTTGAAGGCATACGTGAGCCGCATGCCCTGGTCGAAGAAGGCCTGCGCCTCGGGCGACCGGGTCGTCACCTTCCGCTGGAGGGTCCCCAGGTCATCGAAGAGCACCGCGCCCTGGGCGAGCGAGGTCAGGCTCGACAGCGCGGAAGACTTGCCATGCGCCCCGTGCGCGGCCGCGCCAGCATCCGGCGGGCTGGCGTCCTGCGCTCCGGCATACGTGCCCGGGACAATCAAAGACGGGATGAGGATGAACAGGAGTTGCGCGCGCATGAGGTCCCCTCGGGCCTGCGATCTTCCAGGAACGGTGGGGGGACCTGGCGCACGCGGCAATCGGCTCCGGGCGGGGTGTCAATCCAACCGATGCCCCCCTTGCCCGGGATGCGTCCGGCGGCACCGGCGCCAGTCAGGACAGCCATGCTAATTTGGTGGTCCCAGGAATTCCCATGCAAGTGCCGCATGGCCTCCCTGGGAGGAAAGAGCCCGCCGCCATGTCGTCCCGTCGAAGCCTGTCCTGGAGCGTCGCTGTCCTGTTGTCCTTCGCGGCCACCGCGGCCTTCGCGGAGCCGTCCGCGACGGCCCTGGAGATGGCCACGCAGGCGGTGTGCGCCGCCGCCGAGTCATCCGAGGCCCTGACCTCAGAGCCCACGCCCGAGGAGGCCGCGAGCCTGGTCTGTGTCTCCGTCCGGTGCTCCTCCGAGGATGACTGCTGGAACGCGTGTCCCAACGCGCGGTCCGTGACGTGCGCGCGCAACGCCTGCTCCTACCAACTCCCGGGCGGAGGCGGCGGTGGTGGCCCGACGTGCCCGTCCAGCCGTTGCATCGACGACTCGGATTGCGTCTGCGGCACGCGTCAGGGGTATTGCAACAACCGCGCTTGCACCTACTGACCCGGTCAGAAGTTCACGGCGATGAGGGGAACGGAGGGGCGGGTCTTCAGGTCCCGCAACTCCGCCTCCAGTCGGGTCTTCTCTTCAAACAGATGCGTAATCAGAACACCCGATTCATGGGGATGCTCGTGGCGGCGTTCGCGTTCGTGGGCGCGGGCTGTGGTGGCGGCGCCCATGTGCGGGCAAGCGACCCCCAGCCCAGCGCCACCGCGGAGTACCTGGCCCAAGCGCAGTGCGGCCCCCAGGATTCCACCGTCAGCTGCTGCGTGAAGAGGCACCCAGGCAATCCTGCTCGCTGTGGGGCCACGGAGTTGGAGGCCGAGGACATCCTCCTGTTCGCTCGGGCCGCCGAGGAACTCTCCCGCGAACTTCCGGAGTGGAAACGCGCCTGCCTGGAGACGTATGTGCAATGCCAGGAGGACCACTGGTCCGGCTCCTGCTACGACTGCTTCCGATACTGCGAAGGGCAGCGGGGCGAATGGCCGGACGACAGGTGCCGTCCGAAGAGGAAGAGGCGCTGAGCATGTCCGAGGACGTCAACTGGGATGAAGTGCGATCCCTCGCCGCCCGCGTAGAGGCGGGCGAAGCGTTGGTGCTCACCCCGGACGTGCGCGAACTACTGCTGCGCACGGCACGCGAGGTGGCCATCCCCGAGGCCGACGCCCAGGCAGCCATCCAAGACGTCACCACCGCGACGGCCCTGCTCCGCGAGGAGCGGGGGCGAATCCGAAGCAGCTCCATGCGGATGATGACTGCGAGGTCCGAGGTCCGTCGGCTCCGGCAGACAGGAGACACCGAGGGCGCTCGGAAGGTGATGGAGGACCTGCTCGCGGTAGAGGTGGTGCCGCTCTACCGCGAACTGGCGGAGATAGCCCTGGAGGACATGGACTGACGGGCGCTCATCCACACTTCGAGCACCGCACCAGCCACCGCTTCACGAAACTGCCCCCGGGCCAGACTCCGCTTAGAAGTTCACGGCGATGAGGGGGACGGAGGGGCGGGGCTGCCACTGCCGCGAGCGCAGGCCATCGCGGCGGGCCCGCAGGTCCCGCAACTCCGCCTCCACCTGGGTCTTCTCTTCGACGAGCGCTTCGCGGCGGGCCTTGTTCTCCCGCGCGATGCGCCCTCCCCAGCTGAAGCCCACGACGACCAGGACCACGCCCACGACGCCCACGGCCGTGATGGGCAGACCCACGAGCAACTTCGTCGTCTGATCCAAGCCTGAGTCCATCAGGCCGTCGATCATCACCGGCACGCCAATGAGCAGCGCCGCCGCGAGGATGAAGCCGATAGTCGTCATGACCTTCGAGCTGCGAGGGCGCCCCAGGCGGATGCCCTCAATCCGGGGACGGATGGGCGCGCGACACCAGCACCGCCCCCACGCGAGCCGTGGCACCCGGGCCGCGCTCGCTATAGTCGGACGCCCGATGAAGAAAGCACGCACCGCGAGCCTCACCCTCGATGAGTTCCTCCCCTATCGCCTGTCGGTCGCGGACAACGTCGTGAGCCAGCGCATCGCCCGCGTGTACGCGGCCGAGGACGGCCTCTCCACGCAGGAGTGGCGGCTCATCGCCGTCCTGGGCGAGGACGGGGAGCGCTCACAGCTGGAGCTCGTCCGGCGCACGCGCATGGAGAAGGTCCCGGTGAGCCGCGCCGCGCGCTCGCTGGAGGAGCGCGGATTGGTGCGGCGCGCCACGAGCCAGAGCGATGCCCGCTCGCGGCGCCTGACGCTGACCGCCTCGGGGCGCAGGCTCTACCAGCGGATCGCCCCCGCCGCGCTCGAAGCGGAGGCGGAGGTGCTCGCGGAGCTGTCGTCCTCTGAACGCGAGGTGCTGCGCTCCCTGCTGGAGCGCGTGGAGCGGGCCGCCATCCGCGCCCTCAAGCCCGGCCCCTGAGCCTTGCCGGATTGGTTACATCTGTTACTATTTCGGGCGCCATGGAAAACGTCCGCCATCTGACAGGCTTTGGAAACGAGCACGCATCGGAGGCTGTCGCCGGTGCGCTTCCCGTAGGCCAGAACACGCCCCAGCGCGTCGCGTTCGGCCTCTACGCCGAGCAGCTCTCCGGCACCGCGTTCACCGCGCCTCGCGGCGTGAACCGGCGCACGTGGATGTACCGGCTGCGGCCCAGCGCGGGCCACCCGGCGTACCGGCCCGTGGAGGCCCGCACGCTGAAGAGCGGACCGTTCCGGGAGGTGCCCCCCTCGCCCAACCGGCTGCGCTGGAGCCCGGCGCCCATGCCCACCACGCCCACCACCTTCCTGGAGGGCCTCTTCACGCTGGGCGGCAATGGTTCCCCGGCCGAGAACGCGGGCGCGGCGGTGCACCTCTACGCGGCGACAGCGTCCATGACGGACACCGCGTTCTTCAACTCCGACGGTGAGCTGCTCATCGTCCCCCAGTCCGGGACGCTGCGCATCGTCACGGAGCTGGGCGTGCTGGAGGTTCCGCCCGGCCACGTCGCGCTCATCCCTCGCGGCATGCGCATGCGGGTGGAGCTGCCCGGCGGTTCCGCGCGCGGCTACATCTGCGAGAACTACGGCGCGCAGTTCCGGCTCCCGGAGCTGGGGCCCATCGGGTCCAACGGCTTGGCGAACCCTCGCGACTTCGTGGCGCCCCACGCCGCGTATGAAGACGTGGAGCGTCCCACGCGCGTGGTGCAGAAGTTCCAGGGGAACCTCTGGGAGACGACGCTGGACCACTCGCCGTTCGACGTCGTGGCCTGGCACGGCAACAACGTGCCGTACACTTACGACCTGGCGCGGTTCAACACCATCAACACGGTGAGCTACGACCACCCGGATCCGTCCATCTTCACGGTGCTCACGTCGCCCAGTGACACTCCGGGAACGGCGAACTGCGACTTCGTCATCTTCCCGCCCCGGTGGATGGTGGCGGAGAACACCTTCCGGCCGCCCTGGTTCCACCGCAACGTGATGAGCGAGCTGATGGGCCTGGTCCACGGCGTCTACGACGCCAAGGCGGACGCGTTCCTGCCCGGCGGCGCGTCGCTCCACAACTGCATGAGCGCCCACGGCCCGGACCGCAAGACGTACGAAGCCGCCGTCGCCGCGGAGCTGACGCCGAAGAAGATCGACAACACGCTCGCCTTCATGTTCGAGACCCGCTGGGTCATCGCGCCCACGCTCCAGGCCATGGAGAGCCCCGTCCTCCAGAAGGACTACGACGCCTGCTGGGCGGACCTGCCCAAGGCGAAGATGTCCTCCACGGGAGGCGGCCAGTCGTGAAGCTCGCCTCGGTCGACGCAGGACGGGACGGGCGGCTCGTCGTCGTGACGAAGGACCTGTCCCGGCAGGCGGATGCGTCCGCCATCGCGCCCACGCTCCAGGCCGCCCTGGATGACTGGGACCGCCACGCACCAGCCCTGCGCGCGCTGTCGGAGCGGCTGGAGCGCGGAGAGGTTCCGGGAGCGCCCTTCGACCCCGCACGGTGCGCGGCGCCCCTGCCCCGCGCCTACCAGTGGGCGGACGGCTCCGCGTACGTGAACCACGTGGAGCTGGTGCGCAGGGCGCGCGGCGCGGAGCTTCCGCCCTCCTTCTGGACCGACCCGTTGATGTACCAGGGCGGCTCCGACGGGTTCCTCGGGCCGCGCCAGCCCATCCCGCTCGCCGACGAGGCCTGGGGCTGCGACATGGAGGGCGAGGTCGTGGTGGTGACGCGCGACGTGCCGCTGGGGGCCACGCGCGAGCAGGCCCTGGGCGCCGTCGTGCTGGTGGGCCTGGTCAACGACGTGTCGCTGCGCAACCTAATTCCGAACGAGCTGGCGAAGGGCTTCGGCTTCTTCCAGTCCAAGCCCGCGTCGGCGTTCTCCCCGGTTTTCGTCACGCCGGACGAGCTGGGCACCGCATGGCGGGAGGGCAAGCTGCACCGCCGCCTGGAGGTCTTCCTCGACGGCGAGCCCTTCGGCCGCGCGGAGGCGGGCGTGGACATGACGTTCGACTTCGGCACGCTGGTGGCTCACGCGGCGAAGACGCGCTCGCTGTGCGCGGGCAGCATCGTGGGCTCCGGCACGGTGTCCAACCGGGGCCCGGACGGCGGTCCCGGCAAGCCGGTGAGTGCGGGTGGGGCGGGCTACTCGTGCATCGCGGAGGTGCGCGTGGTGGAGACGCTCCGGGACGGTGCGCCGAAGACGCCGTTCCTGAAGCGCGGCAACCGGGTGCGCATCGAGATGCGGGACGACTCGGGCGCCAGCATCTTCGGCGCCATCGACCAGTCAGTCGGCGGGTAGGCGGAGAAGAAGGGGCTTCTTCCGTCAGGGCCCCTTGTTCCACCCGTCCAGCGCGCAGCAGGATTCACGCGCGCCCCCCATGCTCCTGACCCTATCGACGACCCATTCGCCCGCGACAGACCTGGGCTACCTGCTGCACAAGAACCCGGAACGGCCCCAGTCCTTCGAGCTTCCCTTCGGACTGGCGCACGTCTTCTACCCGGAGGCCTCCGCCGGCCGCACCACCGCGGCACTCCTCCTGGAGGTGGACCCCGTCGCCCTGGTGCGCGGCCGTCCGTCGTCCGGAGGCCAGGGCGGCACGTTGGACCAGTACGTCAACGACCGGCCCTACGTGGCGTCGTCCTTCATGAGCGTGGCGCTGTCCCGCGTCTTCGGCACCGCTCTGTCGGGGCGAAGCAAGGACCGGCCGGAGCTGGCCGCACAACCCCTGCCCTTCTCCGCCCGCCTGTCGGTGCTGCCCTGCCGGGGCGGTGAAACCTTCCTGCGCCGCCTCTTCGAGCCGCTCGGCTACACCGTCACCGCGACCCGCCACGCGCTGGACGAGACGGTGCCCGCGTGGGGAGACAGCCGCTACTTCACCGTGACGCTGGAGGGACAGGTGCGCCTGGGCGACCTGCTCTCGCACCTGTACGTCCTCATCCCGGTGCTCGACGACGACAAGCACTACTGGGTCGGCGACGAGGAGGTGGAGAAGCTGGTGCGCCACGGTGAGGGCTGGCTCGCCACGCACCCGGAGCGCGAACAGATTGCCCGCCGCTACCTGCGCCACCGCCACAGCCTGGCGCGCGAAGCCCTGGAGCGGCTCGCGGGCGACGAGGCCCCCGAGCCCGAGGAACGCCAGGAGGCGCGCAACGCCGAGGAGGCCGTGCTCGAGTCGCGCCTGAGCCTCAACGAGCAGCGGCTCCAGACGGTGATGTCCGTCCTCCAGGAGCACGGCGCCGCGCGCGTAGTGGACCTGGGCTGCGGCGAGGGCAAGCTCATCAAGGCCCTGCTGAAGGACCGCCGCTTCACCGAGCTCGTCGGCATGGACGTGTCCTACCGCACGCTGGAGATTGCCCACGACCGGCTCGGCATCGAGCGGATGCCGGACCTGCAACGGCAGCGCGTGAAGCTGCTGCACGGCTCGCTCCTTTACCGCGACCAGCGGCTCGCGGGCTTCGACGCCGCCACCGTCATCGAGGTCATCGAACACCTGGACATGCCGCGCCTCGCGGCCTTCGAGCGCGTGCTCTTCGAGTACACGCGGCCGGGCCTCATCCTCCTCACCACCCCCAACGCCGAGTACAACGTGCGCTTCACCTCGCTCCCCACCGGTACCTTCCGCCACCGCGACCACCGCTTCGAGTGGACCCGCGCCGAGTTCGAGGCGTGGGCGGCCAGCATGTGCGAGCGCTACGGCTACACCGTGAGCTTCCTGCCGGTGGGAGAGAACGACGCGGAGGTCGGCGCGCCGACGCAGATGGCGGTGTTCACGCGATGAACATCCACATTCCAGAGCTGTCCCTCGTCGTGCTGATTGGCCCGTCCGGCTCGGGGAAGTCGACCTTCGCGCGCCGGCACTTCAAGCCCACGGAGGTGCTCTCCTCGGACACCTACCGCGGCTTCGTGTCCGACGACGAGAACAACCAGGAGGCGACGAAGGACGCCTTCGAGACGCTGCGCTACGTCGCGGCGAAGCGGCTGGCGCGCGGCCTGCTCACCGTGGTGGACGCCACCAACGTGCAGCCGGAGTCCCGCAAGGCCTTCGTCGAACTGGCGCGCGAGTACCACGTGCTGCCCGTGGCGCTGGTCCTGGACGTGCCGGAGCGCACCTGCATCGAGCGCAACCAGCAACGGCCGGACCGCGCCGTCAGCTTCCGCTTCGTGCGCAACCAGGTCTCGCAGATGCACCGCTCCATGCGCGGCCTGGAGCGCGAGGGCTTCCGCCACCTCCACGTCCTCAAGCCGGACGCCATCGAACGCGTGGTGCTGGAGCGCCAGCCGCTCTGGTGCAACCTCAAGCGCGAGCGCGGGCCCTTCGACATCATCGGAGACATCCACGGCTGCCGTGAGGAGCTGGAGGCGCTGCTCGCGAAGCTGGGCTACCAGGTGCGTCCGCGCGCGGACGGCACGCCGGGTGTCGAAGTGCGCCCGCCGGAGGGCCGCAAGGCCGTCTTCCTGGGCGACCTGGTGGACCGCGGCCCGGACATCCCGGGCGTGCTGCGGCTGGTGATGGACATGGTGGAGGCCGGCACCGCGCTGTGCGTGCCGGGCAACCACGAGATGAAGCTGCTGCGCAAGCTGCGCGGCAGCAAGGTCAACGTGTCCCACGGCATGGCCCAGACGCTGGAGCAGCTGGAGAAGGAACCGCCGGAGTTCCACCAGCGCGTGGCGAAGTTCATCGACGACCGGGTGTCCCACTACGTGCTGGACGACGGGCGCCTGGTGGTGGCGCACGCGGGCCTGAAGGAGAGCATGCAGGGCCGGGGCTCCGGCCGCGTGCGCACCTTCGCGCTCTACGGCGAGACGACGGGCGAGACGGACGAGTACGGCTTTCCGGTGCGCTTCAACTGGGCGGCGGAGTACCGGGGCCGCGCGTCGGTGGTGTACGGCCACCAGGCCGTGCTGGAGGCCGAGTGGGTCAACAACACGCTGTGCGTTGACACCGGCTGCGTCTATGGCGGCCAGCTCACCGCCCTGCGCTACCCGGAGCGGGAGCTGGTCTCCGTCCCCGCGCAGCGCGTGTACTGCGAGCCGGTGAAGCCCCTGGCCGCTCCGGCTCCGTCCGGCCTGAGCGCGCAGCAACAGGCGGATGACGTGCTGGACCTGGAGGACGTGCGGGGCAAGCGCGTCATCTCCACGCGACTGGCCGCGAACGTCACCCTGCGCGAGGAGAACACCACCGCCGCGCTGGAGGCGATGAGCCGCTTCGCCATCGATCCGCGCTGGCTCATCTACCTGCCGCCCACCATGTCGCCGTCGGAGACGAGCACCGAGCCCGGCTTCCTGGAGCATCCCCAGCAGGCGTTCGACTACTACCGCAAGGAGGGCGTGGCGCAGGTCGTCTGCGAGGAGAAGCACATGGGCTCGCGCGCCGTCGTCGTCATCGCGCGCGACGCGGACGCCGCCCGCCGCCGCTTTGGCGTCACCTCCGGCGAGACGGGCGTCTGCTACACGCGCACCGGCCGGCGCTTCTTCACCGATGAATCCATGGAGGACGCGTTCCTCGCGCGCGTCCGGGCGGCGCTGGACGCGTCCGGCTTCTGGGAGGAGCTGAAGACGGACTGGGCCTGCCTGGACTGCGAGCTGATGCCCTGGTCGCTCAAGGCCCAGGAGCTGTTGCGCGACCCATACGCCGCCGTGGGGGCTGCCTCCCGCGCGGCGCTGACGGACGTGGTGTCCGTGCTGGGGCAGGCCACCGCCCGGGGACTGCCGCTGGGCGAGCTGTCCGCGCGCTTCACGGACAAGGCCACCCAGGTGCAGCGCTACGTGGAGGCGTACCGGCGCTACTGCTGGCCGGTGACGTCGCTGGACGACGTGCGGCTGGCACCGTTCCACCTGCTGGCCACGGAGGGCGCGACCCACGTGGACAAGGACCATGTCTGGCACATGGAGACGCTGGGCCGCGTGTGCCGTGCGGACCCGTCGTTCCTCGTGGCCACGCCCTACCGCGTCGTGGCGCTGGAGGACGTGGACGCGGTGGCTGGCGGCGTGCGGTGGTGGGAGGAGCTCACCGCGCGCGGCGGCGAGGGCATGGTGGTGAAGCCCTTCGGCTTCGCGGTGCGCGGACGGAAGGGCGTGGTGCAGCCCGCCATCAAGTCCCGGGGCACGGAGTACCTGCGCATCATCTACGGCCCGGAGTACACCTCGCCCGCGAACCTGGACCGGCTGCGCCAGCGGGGCCTGGGCACCAAGCGTTCACTCGCGCTGCGCGAGTTCTCGCTGGGTGTGGAGGGCCTGGAGCGCTTCACGAAGAAGGAGTCCCTGCGCCGCGTGCACGAGTGCGTCTTCGGCGTGCTCGCCCTGGAGAGCGAGCCCGTCGACCCGCGACTCTGACTCAGTAATTGAACTGGAGCTGGAGGCGCGTCACGTGCCCCTGCTCCTGTTCATACGGGTAGCGCGACGAGGTGCGGTCCGCGATGACGTAGGCGGCCGTCAGCTCCAGCGCCTTCCAGATCTGCCACTCCGCGCCCAGCTCCAGCTCGCGCACGTCGTAGAGGGGGGCGTTGGTCTCGAACTTCTTGCCGCCCTTGTAGAGCGTGCCGCGCACGTAGGGGATGAGCGACACGCCCACCACGCCGTCCAGCTTGTACATGAGCTGCGCGTAGCCGCCATGCAGGTTGCGGCTGTCGATGAGCAGCGCCTCGTCCGGGAACGAGCCCAGCGACGGCCCACGCCCGATGTTGTATTCGGCCTGGAAGCCCAGGGGCTGCGGGTAGATCATCAGGCTGACGATGGCGCGCGCATCCACCATGTTGGGGCCACGCGCCAGCGCATAGGCCGCGTCATCGCGCGGGGCCGCGCTGAGGTTGAAGCGGCCGTAGTAGGCGCCGGTGCCGACCTCCACGTACTGGGAACCGAAGAGGAAGGGATAGCTGACGCGCGCGACGGCGTGGGGGCTGTTGTTGCGCTCGGCGCGGTTGGCCGTCTGGCCGTTGTAGACGCCCAGGCCCACCACGCCGTAGTCGCCGGAGCCCTTGAGGCCGCTGTCGACGAGGTACTTGAAGCGCTCGCGGATGTGCGAGGGCGCCCAGTAGAAGAACACGCCCACGTCGCGCTCGTCCTTCAGCGCGCTGTTGATGGCGTCGTTGCGGTCCAGCGCGAGGCGGTTCTGGCTGGACTGGAGGTTCTCGAAGCCGAACGGCACCTTCGACTGGCCCACGCGGAAGCGGAACTCCTTCTTCGCGTCCACGAAGATGTCCGCGTACCAGTCCCGCATGACGGCGACGTTGTACTGGTCACCGATGACGGAGGCGAAGTCCGGCTGCAGGTAGATGGACACGTGCGGGTGCACGTCCCCGAAGATGACGAGCCGCGCGCGGCGGATGCCAAAGCCGGTGTCCTTGCCCAGGAAGCGGTCGCCCTGGTCGTTGATGAGCGAGTCGTTCACCCGGAAGCTGGGCAGCCGGTTGTAGCGGACCTGCGTGTAGCCCCGGAGGCGGATGCTCTCGTACCAGGGCTTGCTCTTCTCCTTCTCCTTTTCCTTCTCCTCCGCGGGGGGCGGCAGGGCCGCGGGAGGCACGACCTCGCCCTGGGGAGCGGGCTCGGGCGGAGTCTCCTGGGCCTGGGCCAGGGTGGAGGAGGAGAAGAAGAGCGCGGTACCAACCAGCAGGGCCTGAAGGACGGAGCGGTGGGACGAAGCGAGGGTCATGGGTTCGTGGGAGACGGGCGGGGAGCAGGGAGGGACCCGCCCGGTCCCGTTGTGGCGCTCCCGTTACCGAAGAGCGCGGACCTCCGCCACACACCACCCCCCGTTGTTGCCACACCGTTACCGGCGACGCGGTCCTGTCACACGAACGAGC
>NZ_RAWR01000178.1:0-22869 GCF_003986945.1 Corallococcus sp. AB018
CCCTGGGTCTGCCTGCCCCCGCCTCAGGTCACCCGTGCCACCCACCGGGCCAGCACGTCCGGCCCCACCGGTTCGTCCAGGGAGGACATGAAGCGCTCCAGGTCCGCATGGAACGCGAGGCAGTCCGGGTAGCGCTCCACCGGGTCCGTCGCGAGCGCCCGCTCCAGGATGCGCTGCATCGTCTCCGGCAGGTCCGGCCGGCGCTCCACCGCGGGCACGTAGGAAGCGGAGCGGATGGCATTGAGCGCGCCCACGAGGTCCTGCCCGACGAAGGGACGCAGGCCGGTGAGCAGTTCGTAGAGCACCATCCCCAACCCGTACACGTCACCGCGCAGGTCCGGAGACTGGCGCTGGAACAGCTCCGGCGGTTTGTACGCCAGTGCATCCACCGGCGTCAGCCGCGTGCGGAGGTCGTGCACCGCCAGCTTCGCGATGCCGAAGTCGCTCACCTTCACGACGCCCTCACGGGACACCCGGACGGTCCCGGGCCGCACGTCGCGGTGCGCCCACTCCAGCGGCATTCCCGTCGCCCCATCCGTCAGCGCGTGCACGTACGCCAGCCCCCTGGTTGCCTGGGCCACGAGCCCCGCGCACACGCCGAGCGGCAGCGGCGCCCCCTGCGCCATCAACGCCTGGATGAGTGTGTGCAGCGAAGGCCCATCGATGGGCTCCGTCACCCGGAATGCGTTCCCATCCTCCGTCCCGAAGTCGAGGACCCGCTGCACGTTCGGATGGACCAGGCACGAAGCATTCTCGGCCTCGGACAGGAACGTATTCACGAGCTCGGGGAGCCTCGTGAGCCCGGGAAGGACGCGCTGGAGCTCACACGGGCCCCTGGCGTCTTCCGCCAGGAAGGACTCCACCCTCTCTCCTTCGGATAGCTTCCGGATGAGCCGATACTTCCCGATTTGCATGGTCCGTGAGGCTTCCCACGCCTCACTGGAAAAGTGAAACAGCCCAGGGGCCAGGCGTTCGCAACCTCTCAAGCGCCGTCTGCATGTTTGACCCTGACGTGACGTGCTCCGTAGGATCCGCGCTCCCATGCCTCCCAAGGCCATTGGTCCCTACCGCGTGTTGGAAACGCTCGGCAGTGGCGGGGCCGGGACCGTCTATCGGGCCCTGGACCGCCGCAGCAACGACGAGGTCGCGCTGAAGCTCCTGTCGACGGGTGGTCCGTCGCTGGACGACCGCGCGGCACGGAGACTCGCGCGCGAATTCGAGACGCTCGCGGACCTGTCCCACCCCAACGTGGTGAAGGTCTTCGAGGCCGGCGTCCACGCGGGCCAGCCGTACCTGGCCATGGAGCTCATCGAAGGGCTCACGCTGCGCCACTACCTGGACGTGAGCTTCAACGACCTGCACACGCCCACGCCCTCCTCGCGCTTCCCGCTCACCCTCCGCCGCACCGCGGACGACGATTTCGGCAGCGTCGACAGTCCGGACGAGGATGAGGACGACGACCGCCAGGTGCGGCTGATGGACTTCGGCCTGGCCAAGTTCCTCGCGGACGACGCGGGCATCACCGCGGACGGCAAGCTGGTGGGCACCTACCGGTACATGGCCCCGGAGCAGATTCTCGGGGAGCCGCTGGACGGGCGCTCGGACCTGTACAGCCTGGGCGTCATCCTGTACGAGCTGATGAGCGGGCGTCCGCCGTTCGACGCGAAAACGCCGCACGAGCTGTGGCGCCAGGTGCTGGAGACGGAACCGCCGCCGCTGCTCGCGCTCAACCTGCATGGCGACCCGCAGCTGGCGCGGGTGGCCCATCGCCTCATCCGCAAGGAGCCGGACGACCGGTTCCAGACGGCCGAGGAAGTGTACGAGGCCCTCTCCGAGTGACCACGACGACGACGCACACCCTCACCGTGGACGCCGACAAGGCGGGCCAGCGGGTGGACCTGTTCGCGGGCGAGGCCCTGGGCCTGTCCCGCGCGCGCATGAAGCGCCTCTTCGAGGAGGGCCAGGTGCGAGTGGACGGCCGCCCCGCCAAGAAGGGCCTCCTCGTCACCGCCGGCCAGAAGGTCGCCGTGACCGTGGAGGAGGCCTCGCGCGAGGCCGTGCCCGACACGGAGTTCCCGCTCATCGTCCTGCACGAGGACGAGGCCCTGCTCTTCGTGGACAAGCCCGCCGGCCGCCCGTCGCACCCCCTGCAGCCCGGTGAGACAGGCACGGTGGCCAACGCCCTGGTGGCGCGCTACCCGGAGGTCGCGCAGGCGTCCCAGGACCCGCGCGAAGGGGGCCTGTGCCACCGGCTGGACGTGGAGACGTCCGGGGTGCTCGCGGCGGCCCGCACGCGCGAGGCCTGGACCGCCGTGCGTGAAGCCTTCAGCAACCGCGCGGTGGACAAGCGCTACGTCGCCCTGGTGACGGGCCCGCTGGCGGACGAGGGCGAGGTGGAGGTGCCGCTGCGCCACCACCCGCGCCACCCGGACCGCGTGGAGCCCGCCCCCTACGGCGCCGAGGATGCCCGCGAGGCGCTGTCCCACTTCCGGGTGCTGGCCCGGTCCGGGGACTACAGCCTGGTGGAGGTCAAAATCCTCACCGGCGTGCTGCACCAGGTGCGCGCGCATCTGGCCGGGGTGGGCGCGCCGCTCGTGGGGGACGCGCTCTACGGGGGCCGCGAGGCGCCGGAGCTGGGGCGGTTCTTCCTGCACGCCCGCTCGCTCACCGTGCAGCACCCGGTGACGAAGGAGCCCGTGAAGGTGGAGAGCCCGCTGCCGCCGGACCTGGTGGCGGAGCTGGGACGCCATGGGCTGGCGTGGCCCGTGGCCGGTTAGTCGCCCATCACCTTGACGATGACGCGCTTGCGGCGCTGGCCGTCGAACTCCGCGTAGAAGACCTGCTGCCAGGGGCCCAGGTCGAGCTTGCCGGCGGTGACGGGAATCAGCACCTGATGGTGGACGAGCATGGATTTCAGGTGCGCGTCGCCGTTGTCCTCGCCGGTGCGGTGGTGGCGGTAGTCGGGGCCGTGGGGCGCCAGGTGCTGGAGCCAGTCCCAGATGTCCTCGTGGAGGCCGGGCTCGTCGTCGTTGACGAAGACGCCCGCGGTGATGTGCATGGCGGACACCAGCACCATGCCCTCCTGGATGCCGCTCTTCTTCAGCAGGGCGGCCACGGTGTCCGTGAGGCGCACCAGCTCGCGCCGGGCCTTCGTCTCGAACCAGAGGTATTCGGTGAGGGTCTTCATGGCTCACACTGTCAGAGGGGACCACTAGAGTGACTCACGTCATGCGAGCCATCCTCCACGTGGACATGGACGCCTTCTATGCGTCCGTCGAGCAGCGCGACAACCCGTCCCTCCGGGGCAAGCCCGTCATCGTTGGCGGGCATGCACAACGCGGCGTGGTGGTGGCCGCGTCCTACGAGGTGCGCCCCTTCGGCGTGCGCAGCGCCATGCCCATGGCGCGGGCGATGAAGCAGGCGCCACACGCCATCGTGGTGAAGCCGCGCTTCTCCGCCTACGCGGAGGCCAGCGAGCACGTGTTCGCCATCTTCGAGCGGTACACGCCGCTGATCGAGCCCCTGTCGCTGGACGAGGCGTTCCTGGACGTCACCGCGTCGGTGGGGCTGTTCGGCGCGGCGGCGGACATCGCGAAGCGGATCCGCAAGGAGATTTCCCACGAGCTGAACCTGCCGGCGTCCGCGGGCATCGCCACGGCGAAGTTCGTGGCGAAGATCGCCTCCGACCTGGCGAAGCCCAACGGCCAGCGCGAGGTGCGCCCGGAGGAGACGGTGGCCTTCCTCGCCGGGCTGCCGGTGTCGCGCCTGTGGGGCGTGGGGCCGAAGACGGAAGAGGCGATGAAGCGCGCGGGGCTCGTCACCATTGGGGACGTGGCGGCGCGGGACGTGGACTGGCTGGAGGAGCGGTTCGGCGCGGCGAGCGCGAAGCACCTGTGGGAGCTGTCGCACGGCATCGACGCGCGGGACGTGGTGCCGGACCGGGCGGCCAAGAGCGTGGGCGCGGAGGACACCTTCGACGAGGACCTGACGGGCCTGGAGGCGCTCAAGCCGCACGTGCACGCGCAGGCCCTGAGGGTGGCCCGGCGGCTGCGGCGCGCGACGCTGAAGGGCCGCGTGGTGCAGCTCAAGCTGAAGTTCGCGGACTTCACGCTCATCACCCGCCGCGTCACGCTGCGCGAGGCCACGGACGACGGGCAGGTCATCTACCGCGCGGCGCTGGAGCTGCTGGAGCGCGCGCACGAAGGCAAGGCGCTGCGGCTCACCGGCGTGAGCGTGCAGTTGGACGAGGACGAGCCGCAGCTGGGCTTGTTCCCGGCGGCCGCGCCGAAGTCGTCGAAGCTGAACGAGGCGATGGACCGCATCGCGGCGCGCTTCGGCAGCAAGGCCATCACCATGGCGGACATCGCGGAGGCGGAGGCGTCGGACGATGACCAGCACCGCTCCGAGAAGCCGGTGGACAAGCCGAAGCGGTAGCGCGGCCCTCGGACATGACCAGCGCCGGAGCACCCGCGAGCGCTCCAGCCCTGTCGCGGCACTGACACGCTTGGGCGAGCCGCAGCGCCCCTACGACACGACAGGGGCCGTAGCACCTGAAGCGCTCCAGCCCTGTCGCGGCACCGACACGCTTGGGCGAGCCGCAGCGCCCCTACGACACGACAGGGGCCGTAGCACCTGAAGCGCTCCAGCCCTGTCGCGGCACCGACACGCTTGGGCGAGCCGCAGCGCCCCTACGACACGACAGGGGCCGTAGCACCTGAAGCGCTCCAGCCCTGTCGCGGCACCGACACGCTTGGGCGAGCCGCAGCGCCCCTACGACACGACAGGGGCCGTAGCACCTGAAGCGCTCCAGCCCTGTCGCGGCACCGACACGCTTGGGCGAGCCGCAGCGCCCCTACGACACGACAGGGGCCGTAGCACCTGAGCGCCCCAGCTCTGCCGCTGCACCGTCACGCGGGAGAAAGCGGTGGCGCGTCACCGGGCTCGCGGACACGACAAGGGCCGGAGCACCTGAGCGCTCCAGCCCTTTCGCTGCGACACCACCGCGAAGGAATTACCCCTCGCCCGCGTCGGAACCGGAGGAGGCGCCCGAACCGCCGCCCTCTCCGCTCCCGTTGCCGGAACGGCGACGACGGCGACGACGGCGCTTGCGGCGAGGGCCTTCCGCGTCCGCACCGCCAGCGGCTCCGGCGCGCGGCGGAGGCACCTCTCCGGCCTGCCAGGCCTCCAGCGCCTCGCGTCCCTCGTCCGTGGCCTCCACCGTCATCGCGTAGACGGCCAGTGCCTCGTTGAAGAGCGGGTGGCGGCGGAAGGCGCCCGTCTTGCGGCGGCGCTCCCCGGACAGCGTGCGCTGCATCAGGAGCAGCATGCGGCAGCGCTCGGCGATGCGGCGCGGCAGCCGCGCGGACTCCACGAAGCCCGCCAGCAGGTCCTCGATGACGCGCGACACCGACGCGCGGCCCTCGTCCTGCGACTCCTCCACCGGCGGGTGCGCGCGGCTGATGGGCACCAGCAACGCCGCCAGCAGGATGGCGTCGTCCAGCACCTCGCCCGCCGACACGCGCTTATCCAGCGCCTGCGCGAAGGCGTAGAAGGTCTTCTCCCCTTCCTTGCCGTTCTCACGCAGGTACTCGTCCACGGGCGGCAGCAGAATCTTCAGCGCGTCCAGCGCCGCCAGCAGCTTCAGCGCCGGGGCGGACACGCCGCCGCGGATGAGCCGGAACGTCTCCTCCAGCAGGCGCGCGGGCGCGCAGCGCGGCAGGTCCTCCACCGCGCCTTCCATCGCCGCGTACGTGCGCGACTCGATGTCCAGGTCCAGCTTCGCCGCGAAGCGCACCGCGCGCAGGATGCGCACCGGGTCCTCGCGCATGCGGATTTCCGGGTCGCCAATCGTCCGGATGAAGCGCTCATCCAGGTCGCGCCGGCCGCGCACGTAGTCGATGACCCGGCCTTCAGCCGCGTCGTAGAACAGGCCGTTGATGGTGAAGTCGCGGCGGCGCGCGTCCTGCTGCGCGGTGCCGAAGACGTTGTCGTGGGTGATGAGGAGGTCCTCGCCGCTCTGCCCCTCCTCCGCCGCCGCCGCCGCGCCGGCCGCCGGCTCCAGCTCCGTCGGGTTCGCGCGGAAGGTGGACACCTCCACGATCTTCCCGCCCTTGAAGTAGACGTGCGCCAACCGGAAGCGCCTGCCGATGAGCCGGCAGTTGCGGAAGATGGCGCGCACCTCGCCCGGGTGGGCGCTGGTGGCCACGTCGAAGTCCTTGGGCTTCTTGCCCAACAGCAGGTCGCGCACGCAGCCACCCACCAGGTACGCCTGGTGGCCGTGCTGGTGCAGCCGCAGCACCACCTTGAGCGCGTCCGGATCCATCTCGTCCGGGTCGATTTCCGCGGGTTCACCCGTGCGGGTGGTGGTGGGCGCCTGCAACTCCGGCTCGTTCGCGGCGGGCTCCGGCTCCGGCTCCAGGATGACGGCCTCGGGCTCCTCGGCTTCGTCACCCGCCTCGGCGGCGGCCTGCGCGTCCTCCGCCTCCGCGGCCTTCAGGGCCTCGGTGGCGGCCAGGATTTCGTCGGTGACCTCCGGGCCGGCGTCCTCGGTGTCATCGTCATCGTCGTCGAACCCGTCGTCCTCCGCCGCGTCCGCGGCGAAGGGGGGCTCGGAGGGGGCCGGGGCGGCCCGGGAAGGGGTTTCGAAATCGCTGGGGTGCTCGGCGGAGTCCGCGGGCACCTGGGCCTCGGTGCGCTCGCCGCGCTCCTCGGGGCCCGACAGGTCCAGGGGGGAAGACATGGAAAAAACCTCGTGCGCGGACCCGGATGCCGTGTCCGCTGCCGCCTCGAAGGAGGCCTCTCCGCGCGCGTCGTCTCCGGGCGCGGCTGGCAGCGTTCCGCCAGGGGGCGGGGGATGGGTCGGGTCTCGCGTCATTCGCCTCGGCAGGGCAGCCGTCTAGCACGCATCCTCCCACCCATGGGGGTCGCGCTTAAGGACATTCTTCAGGGACGTTGGGGGTCCACCTGGGGCCCCCTGCTCGCCCGCCGTGCGCCCGCTGCCCGTGGGAGGCGCTTCCACTGGATAACATCCCAATCCGGGCCAGACTCCGTCCGCCACGGGCCCTCAATGCTGGAGGGGCCGGGAAGCAGGCAGGCAGACGGCCGGGCCCGAAGGCCGGGCGCTTCAGGTGGGCGGCTTCAGGGTGCGCCCCTTGTGGGTCCGGGGCAGCGCGTGGGAGATGAGCGACACGTAGTCCACCGCCTGCACGCGCGGTGGGGGGGGCTGCGTGCCCAGCGCGGCCAGACGCTTGCTGAACGCGGCCAGGATGTCCGGCATGGGGCGCATGGCCTTGAGCAGCGCGTTGGGCCCCTCCATCGCCTGGGACAGCGCGATGGCCGCCTGCTGCAGCGGCAGTCCTCGCCTCAGCAGGTCCTGGAACGAGTTCGACAGCGTGATGATGTTGTGCCCCGCCGTCTGCACCATCTCCACGGCGATTTTCAGCACCTGCGGCGCCGTGAGGTGGCCGTCCGCCAGCAGCACCAGCGCCGCCTGGAAGTAGTTGAAGATGGGCACCACGCGCGGGCCGTACGGCGTGAAGTGCGCGGGCGGCGTCAGCTTGTCCAGGTGGATGAAGATGCGCCGCACCGGGTCCGCGATGGGAATCTTCTTCCACGCCTCCTGCACCCGCGCGACGTCGTCCGGGTACACCCCGCCCGCCTCCAGCACCTGGGACAGCACGCGCTCGTCCACCCGGCCCGCGATGAGGTCCGCGTAGAGCGAATAGATGAACGCGTCGGCTTCCGCGTCGTCGCCGAAGAGCACTTCCTCCGCTTCCACCGGCGCGTGGACGCGGCTCTCCAGGATGGCGGGCAGCTTGTAGCCCACCTGTCCGCGCAGGGCCCGGAAGCGCCCGCGCAGGAGGTTGCCCACGTTGTCCTTGAGGACGAACTCGTCCCACTGGATGCCGTCCAGCTTGAGCTTCTCCTCCAGCACCGCGCGCATCTGCTTGGGGCTGCCGGACACGATGCACAGCCTCGAGTCCCCCTGCTCCGCCAGCTCGCGGATGAGTGCGGACGCGCCCGGGATGGCGACCTTCTCATGGGCCTTCTGGAACGCCGTGCGGAACAGGTCGCGCAGCGATTCGAAGTCCGTCTGGAGGTACGTCTTGTCCAGGTCCCACCGGTAGATGCGGCGCGGGGGGGGCGGGTCGATGCGGTCCGGCAGGCTCACTTCGCCAGGCCCTCCTGGATGGCGGTGCCCAGCTCGTTCGCCACCGCCTTCGCTGCCACCTTGCCCGCGTTCGCGATGGCGCGCGCCTTGGAGCGGCCGTGCGCCTTGATGAAGATGCGGTCGAACCCCAGGATGGGCGCGCCGCCGTACTGCTCCCAGTCCGTGATGTCCTTCAGCCGCTCGATGCCGGACGACAGCATGGCCAGGCCCGCGCGCCAGCGCAGGCTCTCCTTGTAGGCGTACTGGGCCAGCTCCATCACCGTGTCGTGCACGCCCTCCAGCATCTTCAGGCACACGTTGCCCACGAAGCCGTCCGTGACGATGACGTCCACCGTGCCGCGCGGAATGTCGATGCCCTCCACGTTCCCCGTGAAGTTGAGCCCCGCCATCTGCGACAGCCGCTGGTGCGCCTCCACCACGCGCGGCGGGCCCTTCTGGGGCTCGACGCCGTTGGACAGGAGCGCCACCTTGGGCCGCTCGTTGCGGGAGATGATGCGCGCGTAGGCGGAGCCCATGACGGCGAACGCCACCAGGTCCTCCGCGGTGGCCTCCACCGTGGCGCCCACGTCGAGGATGAGGCTGAACGGGTCCTGCTTCGCGCCTCGCACGCCCCGCGTGGGGTACACCGTGGCCAGGGCCGCGCGGCGCACGCCGGGAATCAGCTGGAAGTGGCGCTTGCACGCGAGCACGCCCGCGCCCGTGTTGCCCGCGGAGACCAGCGCATGCGCCTCACCCTCCGCCACCAGCCGGGCGGCCACCGCCACGGAGGACTCGGGTTTGCGCGCCAGCGCCTCGCCGGGCTTTTCGTCCATGCCCACGTAGTCGCCCGCGTGGTGCACGGAGATGCGCTCCCCGTTGTGCTTGATGCTCGCCAGGGCCTCGTCGATGACCGGCCGGTCCCCCACGAGCAGCGCGTGGATGTGCGGAGACTCCAGCGAAAGCTGGGCGGCGCCTCGCACCACCTCCAACGGGCCGTGATCGCTCCCCATCACGTCGAACGCGATGGTGATGTGTTGCGGCTTGCCCACCATGGTCCCCATCCTATGAGCTTTGCTCCGCGCCTGCTCCCGACAATCGCACCTGTGTCACCAGCGACAGTGCCAAAAGTCCACCCAGCGCCACCAGCACCGCGCCCGTCCCGTACGGGGCTGTCGGGCCCAGTCGGGTGAAGAGCAGGCCGCCCAGCGCGGGCCCGATGATGCGGCCCAGCGAGCCGGACGCCTGATAGGCCCCTAGCACCGCCCCCTGCTGCTCCATGGGGGCGTGCAGGGACACCAGCGCGGACAGGCACGGCGTCACCAGCGCGGAGCCCACCGCCAACAGGCCCATCACCGGGAAAAGCCACCCGTACGACGGCGCCACGGGCAGCAAGGCCAACCCCACCGCCGTCAGCCCGAAACCCACCACGGCCACCGGGGCCTCCCGCCCTCCCCTGCCCCCCGGGGCACCTGCCGCCCCATGACCTGATGCGCCATGCCCGGCCGCCACCAGCCGGCGCATCAGCCCGCCCTGCACCAGCGCGGACAGCACGCCCACCACCGCGAAGAGCGCCCCGGAGCGCAGGCTCGCCTCCTTCAGGATGGACGCGTCCGGATGCACCGCGTGAACCAGCCACCCGCCCTCCAGCGGCACCGGCCCGGAGGACAGGAAGCGCGTCAGCAGGTACACGGAGAAGGTGCCCTCCATCTGCGCGAAGGCCACCGTGTAGAGCAGCACCAGCACCACGCACCGGCCCACGACGGGCAGCGTCAACGCGGCGGCCGCGCCCCGCATGTTGCGAGACGTGGCGGACGGCGAGTCCGCCCTGCGCGTCTCCGGCAGGAAGAACCAGGTGTTGATGAGGTTCAGCGCGGACAGCCCCGCCGCGAACAGGCCGATGGCCAGGTTGCCGCCCCACGCCCCCAGGACGCCGCCCAGCGCGGGCCCCAGCACGAAGCCCAGGCCGAACGCCGCGCCGATGATGCCCATGCCCCGCGCGCGCTCATGGGGCTTCGTGATGTCCGCCACCACCGCCTGCGCCGTGGACACGTTGCCGCCGGACACCCCGTCGATGACGCGGGACAGGAACAGGAGGGGCAGCGTGTGCGCGAAGGCGAACAGCACGTAGCCCAGCAGCGAGCCCACCTGGGAGATGAGCAGCACCGGCCGCCGGCCGAACCGGTCCGACAGCCGCCCCATGATGGGCGCCGCCACCAGCTGCATCAGCGAGTACACCGCGACCAGCAGCCCCACCGCGAAGGGGGAAGCGCCAAAGCGCACGCCGTACACGCCCAGCTGCGGAATCAGGATGCCGAACCCGATGAGGTCCAGGACGGCGATGCCGAACACCACCCGCAGCGACGCCTCCCGAGCCAACTTCGCACTCCCTCGTCCCTTCGAGGGACCGTTGGAAAAGACAAGACCGCCGGAGCGCGCGTACGGGGCGCTCCGGCGGCCGGGAAGAATCCCACTCTCAGCGCGAGGCGTCTACATCGCCTCGGCGGACTGGATTTGACGGTTGGCCGTGTCGCGCTCGATGCAGCCCTTGGTCATCGTGTACTGGTACGTGCCCAGCTCGTCACGCCAGTACTCGCCCTCGTAGGGCCAGTAGAGCTGATCGTCCGCCACCGCCACGGAGTACTTGTACTTCTTGACGATGGCCGTGCGGCCGCCCGCCTTGAGCTGCTCCTCCAGGAACTCCTTCTCCTTGGTGGTCGTCTCGAACTTGATGCGCAGGCCGTTGGCCAGCAGCAGCTTGAGCGCGCCCAGCTCCGTCTCCAGCTTGCCCTTGGCCATGATGCCGGCCTTGGAGATGAGGCTGGTGCGCTGGACCTTGAGCTCTTCCAGCAGCTGCTTGGTCAGCTCCGAGTACTTGAACGTGTCGCCCTTGTTGGAGAACAGGTCCATCTCACCCTCGAGCTCCAGGATGGAGTCGTTGGTCTTCTTCAGGTCCTGATCCGTGAGGGCCAGCCGCAGGATGCGCTCCAGGAGCACGTCCGTGCCGTTCTTC
Organism: Corallococcus sp. AB018; assembly: GCF_003986945.1. Lineage (NCBI taxonomy): Bacteria > Pseudomonadati > Myxococcota > Myxococcia > Myxococcales > Myxococcaceae > Corallococcus > Corallococcus sp. AB018. The sequence goes on from NZ_RAWR01000178.1 coordinate 11,160, forward strand.
TCCAGGCCGTCCTTGTTCTTCTTCTGCACGTCCGCGAGCACCGTGTAGTACTCGGAGGCGTCCATGTTCTTCTTCACCAGCCCGTCCAGCTCGTCGTGCACGGGCAGGTAGGTGCGCTCGAAGTCCTGGAGGATGAGGTTGGACTCCCGGTAGCGGCAGTTCTCGTAATAGATGACCGCCTTGAGGATGAGCGCCTCCGGGAAGTACTCCTCGCGGAAGAAGGGCGACGACAGGGTGATGAGGTTGCCCAGCGCCTGCTCGTACTGGCCGATGCGGTAGTTGGCCCAGGAGGACTCGAAGAGCGCCTCCAGCCACTGCGTGTTCCCGCGCTCCACCTTGTTCAAATAGAAGATGGAGAAGCGGTTCTGCTGCATGCCGTAGTGCGTACGGGCCAGCTGCATGAACGCCAGCTCGCGCAGCGACTTGTCCAGCTTCGCCTGCTCGCCGGAGCGGCCCGCCATGGGACGGGTGAGGCGCACCACTTCCTTCATGGCCTCCACGGACGCCATGACGTCCGTGTTGCCGCGCTTGGCCGCCGCGTCCTTGTGGTTCGTGCCGTTGCGGAAGAAGGCCAGGCCCTCCAGGTACTTCGCGCGCGGGTAGAACACGTCCGTGCGCGGGATGGTCAGCGCCAGGCGCTTCACTTCTTCAAAGGACTTGTCCGCGTTCTCCGTCTGGCCCACCTGATCCAGGGCGCGGCCACGCACGAAGTGGTAGCGCGCCAGCAGGTAGCGGAACTCGTTCCGGAACTTCTCCGGGAACTCGTAGTTCGCGTACCGGGCGATCTCATCCAGGATGACCGTCTCGTTCTGCGTCTTGCGGCTGATGAAGAACAGCCACTCCAGGCTCGTCTTGAAGAACTTCGTGGACGGGCCCGCGGCGAGGATCTTGGAGAACTCGCCCAGCGACGAGTGGTACAGCCCCATGCGGTAGAGCGACTTGGCGAGCACGTAGCGCGCCTCGACGTGCAGGCCCTGGAGCTTGGGGTCCCCCAACAGCTCGTGGGACGCCATCGCGGCCTTCTCGTACTCGTCGTTCTTGAACAGGCTGATGGCCGCGTCCAGGCGCTGGCGGTCCGCCGTCTTGCCGGACACGTCCACCGCGTCGAACGACATCGTGGGCGCGGGCGGCTTGTCGTTGTCCCCCGTGAGGTCCAGCCCCAGGCCGGGGCTGCCCTGCCCGGCCGGCTTCGAGGGCGGCGTGGGCTTCGCGGCGGGCGCGGCCGGAGTGGCCGTGGGCGCCGGCGTCGTCGTCACCGCGGCGGGCGGCGTGGCGGGGTTGCCCACGGGCGCGCTGGTGTCGGAGGCGGACTCGTCCGCGTCCTCGGCAGGGGCGGTCGTCTTGCCCTTGCCACGCTTGACGGACGTCTTCTTCTTCGAGGAAGCCTTCGACGAGGCCCCCTTCTTCTTCTTCTTCGACTGGCCCGCCAGGTCCAGCCCTTCGAAGGACTGGGCCAGCGTGGGGGCCGTGTACGCGAGCGTGAGCCCGAGGACGGCGAGGCGGAGGAACCGGTGGGTGCGCATGAGTCTCAGGAACCGGAGGGGAAGAAGAAGGACAGGCCCAGCTCGAACAGGATCTGGTTGCGGAGGTAGTTGGGCGTGGGATCCCGGCCCTTCTCCACGTAGATGATGTCGCGCAGCTCCGTGCGCAGCGTCATCCACCGGTTGAAGAAGAAGCGCAGGCCGACGCCCACGTTGCCGCCGCCCGTGAGGTACGACTTGCTGCCTGCGGCGGGCGTGCCATCCGTCAGCGACTCCGCCGGCCCCTTGTACTGGACGACGGACGCGCCCACGACGCCGTACATGTCGAAGTGGACGAACTTCTCCGCCAGCAGCGACAGCTTGCCGTAGATGGGCGCCCACTGGACGTCCACGCCGCCCGTGAGCGTCATCTGGCCGGGCGCATACCCGTCCAGCTCACCCTTGGTGGGCGCGCGGCAGCCGCGGGTGTCCCCGTCCTCGCCCGGCGTGAAGGTGCAGATCTGCGCGGAGCCCGCCACGGAGTTCAGCGCGTAGCCACCGCGAAGACCTACGCCCAGCGTCTCCGTGGGGAAGTAGGTGACGGTGCCGCCGAAGATGTACTTCTTGTAGAACGCGTCGCGGATGGTGATGGACGCGGACGGGCTGACCTCGAAGCGGCCCTTCTTGAGGAACATGTGGCCGGACACCGGCCGGATGCGCTCGCGAAGAGGCCCCAGGGCGTCCTTGTCCACCTCCGACACGTCGCCGGCCTCCTCCTCCTGCGAGCCGGCGGGCGGGTTGGAGTTGGCGGCCGTCTTGGGGGCCGGGGTCGCCGGAGCCGGAGCAGGCGTGGCCGGAGCCGGAGCGGCGGCGGCCGGAGCGGGCGCCTGGTCGGCGGCGGCGAGCGTGGGCACGCCCGCGCACAGGGTCAGGAGCAGACGGAAGGCGGGCTTCATTCGGACTCCCTCCCCGTCGACTTGAGGGGCAGGAAGATGGAGATGCCCGCGTTGAGGGTCATGACGTTCTGGAGGGCGCCCTTGCTGCTGCCCAGGGGCTGGTCCACGTAGGAGGTGTTGATGAGGGCCACGTTGACGGCCAGGTAGTCCTTGGTGACGAAGCGCATGCCCAGGCCCAGGTCGAACGCCGGGTTGAGGCCGCGGTCCGGCAGCGCGGAGGTCTCCGTCCTCACCACGCCCATGCCACCCAGCAGGTAGCCGTCGAAGTGGAGGATGGAGTTCAGGAAGGACACCTTGCCGTAGAGCGGCGCCCACTCCAGGTCGCCCATGGCGGACCAGTTCGGCACGGAGCCGTAGATCTTGCTGTTGAAGGTGCGCTTCGCCGTGCGGACGTCATCCGACGGGATGACCTGGATGAGCGAGCCACGCGCCGAGACGGCCAGCGTGTCCGACAGGTACCAGGCCGCGCGCAACGAGCCGCCGAACTTCGAATAGAACGGGTCGTTCACGGAGATGCTCACGAACGGTGAGATCTCCAGGCGGTTCTTCTTCAGATAGACCTTGCGCTGAACGCTCTTCACCCGGTCGTCCTGGGTGATGTCCGTGAGCGGCATCAGCGCTTCGATCGGGATGTCCTTCGCCGGGGTGGCGGCTGGCGGCGACGCGGGACGGGCTTCCTCGTCCGGCGGCGGCGCGGGGTTCTCTTCGGGTGGCTTGGCCTGGGAGTCCTCGGTCAGATCGAGGCCCATGCCTTGCTGGTTCTGGGCGGGGGCCAGCGCGGGCCACATCAGGCTCAGCGCAAGCAGCAGCGTGGGGCGGTTCAAGTCCGGGCGCTCCGTGGGGGGAGGGAACGTACTGCCACCGGAAGGCAGCATGACATCAGCCGCACCATCCTATCGGCCGTATTCCCAACCATCAACCAGCAGAATGCGCCTGCCTCCTCTGTATTCCTCTCGTATCGCTTCACAATTCCACTGTGCTCACGCCCCGCGGGTCAGGGGTTGGCGCGAAGAAGCGGTGTGCTACCGTTCCCGGGTTCCGGGCGTCGGCCTCCCCCCTTGGCGCGCCCTGTTTCCATCCTTCCTAGAGGTCTGAAAGATGTTCGTGCGAACCGCGCTCTTCCTGTCCGCCGCCCTGATGCTGGGAGGCTGCGACGTCACCACCGAGCTGGGCAAGCCGTGCCAACTGGTGCGCAGGGCCACGGACCAGGAGCGGGAGGAGCAGGGCCGCAAGTTCGTGGAGATCCAGGAGAAGGACATCGCCGTGGATCAGGACTTCATCTCCTTCGGTTCGCTGGACTGCGAGGACCTCGTCTGCGTCCGTGACGACCAGAGCCCCCGCAGCGACAACCCGGAGGCGTTCGCCCTGGGCTACTGCAGCAAGGAGTGCGTGCAGGGCACCACGACGGGCTGCGAGATCACCCGCACCGTGGATGACGTGGAGCCGGGCCTCAAGGAGCGCATGACGTGCCGTCCCCTGCTCCTGGACCAGGACACGCTGGACGCCATCAAGATCGCGGACGAGTCCTTCTACCGGCGCACCTTCGGCGAGAACAACTCGCCCTACTTCTGCGCGGGCGCCGTCCCGGCGGCCCAGGGCAACTGAAGTCCGGGCTGAACAGCCCACTGAACAGTCGCCTCGCGCGAAAGGGTTAGACCTTTTCGCGCTCCCCGTTCGTAAAGGCAGGGCCCGCGTTTCAAACGCCTTTGGAGCCCTGCCATGAATCGTACGGTCCTGTTCCTCGCCCTGGCTGGTGGCCTTGCCCTCACCGCGCTGGTGCTGGGCATGCCCCGCGGGGGCGGCCAGCCGCCCACGCCGCACGTCGTCGTGACGTCGCCCACGCCCCCCCCGCCCGTCCCGCCGCCGGGTCCGCGCGTGTCCACGGGCAGCCTCCAGGTGACGAGCCGGCTGTCGCACCCGTACGTGCCGGTGGGCCCTTCGGAAACGTACGTGACGGTGGACCTCACCGGCGCGGAGGTGCCCGGGGCGAAGCGCAGCCCGGTGAACCTGGCGGTGGTCATCGACCGGTCCGGGTCCATGAGCGGCTACAAGCTCCAGCAGGCGAAGCAGGCCGCGCGGCACCTGGTGACGCTGCTGCGCGACGAGGACCGGCTGGCCATCGTGCACTACGGCAGCGACGTGAAGAGCCTGCCGTCCCTTCCGGCCACCTCGGGCAACCGCGAGCGGATGCTCCAGTTCATCGACGGCATCTGGGATGACGGCGGCACCAACATCAGCGCGGGCCTGTCCGTGGGCCGCACGCAGCTGGCGTCCGCCATGGGCGGGACGGCCACGGTGAACCGCCTCATCCTGATGAGCGACGGCCAGCCCACCGAGGGCGTGTCCGACGAGGAGGGACTCAAGAACGTGGTGAAGGAGATCCGCGCCTCCGGCATCACGGTGAGCTCCATTGGCGTGGGCACGGACTTCAACGAGGACCTGATGCAGGCCTTCGCGGAGTACGGCGCCGGTGCGTACGGCTTCCTGGAGGACGCGAGCAAGCTGTCCACCCTCTTCCAGCGCGACCTGCAGCAGGCCACCACCGCGGTGGCGCGCAACGTGGAGCTGTCCTTCGAACTGCCCCCGGGCACGACGCTGGGCGAGGTGCTGGGCTACCGCGCGCACCAGGCCGGAAACACCGTGCGCGTGGCGCTGCCGGACTTCTCCGCGGGCCAGACGGAGCGCGTGGTGGCGCGGCTGCACGTGACGGGCACCACGCCGGGCCAGTCCGTGCAGGTGGCGGGGCTGAAGGTCGCGTACACGGACCTGCTCGTGCAGAAGAACGTGGAGGACCAGTCCATGCTGGCCGCGGTGGCCACCAACGTGCTGGAGGAGGTCGTCCAGCGCCAGGACAAGGAGGCCACGGTGTACGCGGCCCGGGCCCGCAGCGCGCAGAACCTCCAGAAGGCCGCGGAGGCCATGAGCCAGGGCAAGAAGGCGGAAGCCAAGGGCTACCTCTCCCAGAACCAGGCCCTCTTCGAGGAGGCAGGCGTGGTGGCGGGCGCGGCGGCGGTGGCGGCGGATCAGGCCGAGCAGACCCGCGCGATGCAGGAATACGACGACGCGGACTCCTATGAAGCCCAGAAGGCCGCCGTGAAGAACAGCAAGGTGAAGGCGCTCAAGAGCTTCGGGCGCATGGGCTCGACGTACTGAGACTCCGGAGCTTCGAGGGGCATGCAGGGGGGCATCGCCCGCCTCCCTGCCCGCCCGCCATCGCGACGTCACATCTTCGCGGTTGACCTCCGGAATCGCGTGGCCCTATCTCCGCGTTCTTCCAGGCTTCACCCCCTGGAAGCAGGGCGCACTGGAGGCGCGGACAAGCATGGCGGCGAGCGCGAGCACCCCGTGGGTCGGGGTCATCATGGGCGGCAAGAGCGACCTGGAGCATCTGCAACCGGCGATCGACATCCTCGCCGAGCTGCGCATCCCGCACGAGGTGCGCATCGTCTCCGCGCACCGCACGCCGGACTGGATGATGGAGTACGCGTCCAGCGCGGAAGGCCGCGGGCTGTCCGTCATCATCGCCGCGGCGGGCGGCGCGGCGCACCTGCCCGGCATGGTGTCCAGCAAGACGCTGCTGCCGGTGCTGGGCGTGCCCATGCCCACCACGGTGCTGTCCGGCTTCGACGCGTTGCTCTCCATCGTACAGATGCCCAAGGGCGTCCCGGTGGGCACGCAGGCCATTGGCAAGCCGGGGGCCGCCAACGCGGCGCTGCACGCGGCGGCCATCCTGGCGCTGAAGTACCCGGAGGTGCGCGAGCGGCTGGCCGCGTGGCGCAAGGCCCGCACGGATGAAGTGCTGGCGCAGCGCGAGGTGGCGGGATGAGCGGCCCCATGGTGCTGCCGGGCGGAACGCTGGGCATCCTGGGCGGCGGCCAGCTGGGGCGCATGATGGCGCTCGCGGCGCGCACGCTGGGCTACCAGGTGCAGGCGTTGGATCCGGACTCGGCGTGCCCGTCCCGCTCCGTGGTGGACCGCTGCCTCACCGCGTCCTTCTCCGACACGACGGCGGCCGAGGACCTGGCGCGCCAGTGCGACGTGGTGACGCTGGAGATTGAGAAGGTCTCGCTGTCCACGCTCAACGCGGTGTCGCGTCACGCGCCCATGCGGCCCGGCGCCTCCGTGCTGGAGGTGGTGCAGCACCGCGGCCGGCAGAAGGCCTGGCTCGCGAAGGGCGGCTTCCCGCTGGGCCCGTGGCGCGAGGCGCACTCGGAGGCGGAGCTGGCCGCGGCCATCACCGCGCTGGGCGGCAAGTGCTTCATCAAGTCCAGCGAGGGTGGCTACGACGGGCGCGGCCAGTACGAGGTGAAGTCCGCCTCCGAGGCGGGCACCGCGTGGAAGGAGCTGGGCGAGCGCTCCGTGGTGGCGGAGGCCGCGCTGGACCTGAAGGCGGAGCTGTCCGTGCTGGTGGCGCGCGGGCCGGATGGGCAGCTCGCGGTGTACCCGCCGGCGTTCAACCACCACGAGGAGCGCATCCTCGCGTGGTCGCTGTTGCCGGGTCCGCTGCCCCAGGCCGTGCTGACGCAGGCGTCTCAGGTGGCGCGCGACATCACCGCCGGGCTGAAGGTGGAGGGGCTCCTGGTGGTGGAGATGTTCCTGCTGGGTGACGGGTCGCTGCTCGTCAACGAGGTGGCGCCCCGGCCGCACAACAGCTTCCACTCGACGGAAGTGGCGTGCCTGACGAGCCAGTTCGAGCAGGCCGTGCGCGCGGTGTGCAACCTGCCTCTGGGCTCGGTGGAAGTAGTGCGCCCCGCGGCCATCGTGAACCTGCTGGGCGACCTGTGGCTGCAGGAAGGCGGCCCCAGGTTCGCGCAGGCGCTGGCGCTGCCCGGCGTCCGGCTGCACCTGTACGGCAAGCGGGACGCGCGCAAGGGTCGCAAGATGGGCCACCTGTCCGCGGTGGGAAGTTCGCCCGAGGACGCGCTCCAGCGCGTGAAGGCCGCCGCCACGGCCCTGGGGATGTAATGCCCATGAAGACGAACGCCGCCCGGCTCCTGGACTCGCTCGGCATCGCGTACACGTTGCGCGACTACGACGTGGATCCGGACGACCTGTCCGCGGAGACGGTGGCGGCCAAGGTGGGCATGCCCGCGGAGCAGGTCTTCAAGACGCTGGTGGCCAAGGGCGACCGCACCGGCGTGTTGATGGCGGTGGTGCCGGGCAACGCGGAGCTGGACTTGAAGGCCCTGGCGCGGCTGTCCGGCGACCGCAAGGTGGACACCATCCCCCTCAAGGAATTGCAGCCGCTCACCGGCTACATCCGGGGCGGCGTCACCGCGCTGGGGGGCAAGAAGGACTACCCCGTCTTCGTGGATGAGACGCTGGAGCTGTTCGATGAAGTCGCCGTGTCGGCCGGGGTGCGCGGGACGCAGATTGTCCTCGCCCCGGCGGACTACCTCCGCGTGACGAAGGGCAAGCCGGGACCCATTTCGCGTCCGAAGGCGTAGACCCTTTTCGCGAGCCGCGCGTTCGAAGAGACATTCCCGGCCCTTGGGGGCCGTTCCCGGGGTGTCCCGATGAATGCCGCCGTGTTGCAATTCCACCACCGCGAAGCCTTCGAGCACACCGTCACGCGCGCGTTGGCGGCAGGCGCCGGAGCGGGGCTGGTGCAGTGGCTGTCCTTCCGCGTGGGCATGCCGATGCCGCTGACGTGGCTGGTGCCCGCGGCGGTGGTGCTGGCGTGCGCGCGAGGCGACCGGTGGGACCGGGGCCTCTTGAGTGGCCTGGGGTTGCTGCTCGTGGCGCTGCCCTATGGGCTGGGCCTGTCGCCCGCGTGGACGGTGGCCACGAGTGGCGCGGCCGCGGGCGCGCTGCTGGTGCGCTCCCGCCTCAACGACCTGGGCGAGGAGGGACAGGTCGCGGAGGCCCGTCCCACGCTCGTGCACTACGGCCTGGGCGCCGTGCTGGGCGCGGGGCTCACGCTGGCGGGTGGCGTGGTGGCGAACATCCTGTCGGTGCGGCTGGCGTCCGTGGCCACGCCCACGCTGCTGGCGGCGGCGGTGGTGGGCGGCATCGTGGGGCTCTTCGTGGGGCTGGGCGCCATCGCCGCGCACCTGGGGCTGACGGCGGATCCGGTGGAGGCGCGCGCGGAGGAGCTGCTGCCCCAGCTCTCCGGTGACTTCCACACGCTGTCCGAACGCGCGCTGTCCCTCTACCGTCAATGCGGTCAGTCCCTGGCGAAGCTGCCCCGCGAGCCCGCGCGCGAGGAACTGGCCCGCACGCTGGCGCGGATCACCAAGGGCGCGGTGGAGCTGGCGTCCGAGTGGGCTGGCGTGGAAGCGCAGCTGGAGGAGCGCGCCGCCGCGGAGTTGCAGGCGGAGCGCGAGAGCCTGGAGCGCAGCGCTCGCGCGAGCACGGACGTGGTGGCGCGCCGGCAGTTGGAGGCCGCGGCGGCGTCGCTGGCGGAGGAGGTGGAGCGGCTGGGAGACATGCGTCAGCGGCGCGAGCGAATCCTCGCGAGGCTGCGCGCGGAGGTGGCCCTGCTGGAGCGTGCGCGCGTGGCGCTCCTGTCCCTGCGCAGCGGTCAGGCCCAGCTGAAGGCGGCGGAGCTGGCCTCGCTGGCCCGCCGGTTCCGAGCCCTCTCGACCGCCCAGGGAGAGGAAGGCCAGGCGATGGACGCGGTCGCGGCCCAGGTCACGCTGACCCAGGTGGCGGCGGCGAACGTGGCCCCGGTGACCCCGGTGGATCCGGGGCCGGACGCGTCCGAGGGCGCCAAGGTGCCGGAAATCCAGCGGATTCAGGGGGAATAGGACCTGGGGAGGCTGACGGGGCCCTCCCGCCCGGGCCCTGGGGGACGCCCGTGGCAAGCGTCCGTTTTCGATGTTGGCCCTGCCGAGTGGTCGGGGGGGACTGAAGCTTGAGCCAGAGCGCGGTACATTTCGAGAGCCATGAGCCTGCCCTCCCCCAGCAAGCCCGCACCACCTCCGCCCTGGCTCTGGAACGGTGACGAGCCAAGGGTCGCCACCGTCTTCCAGCCCATCGTCGATCTGCTCAGCGGCGAAGTCCTCGGCCACGAGGTGCTGTCGCGAGGCCTGGGCCCGGTGGAGTCCCCCAACGAGCTGTTCAACCGCGCGCGGGTGGAGGGCTTCACCTACGAGTTGGAGCGCGCATGCTGGACCGCGGCGGTGCGTCGCATCGCCACGCTGCCGGAAGCGCAGCGGCGCGGACCGTTCTTCTTCAACGTCAGTCCGGACGTGTTGAGCGACGAGCGCTTTGGCGGCGCGTCCACGCTGGAGCTGCTGCGTCAGCACGGCCTGAGTCCCCAGCAGCTGGTGCTGGAGATCACCGAGCGCAGCACGTTCGAGGACACGGAGCAGCTGCGCATGCTCGCGCGGCGGTATTCGGAGCAGGGCTTCGGCATCGCGCTGGACGACTTCGGCGCGGGGCACTCGGGTCTGGTGACGCTGGTGCACAGCGCGCCGGACTTCATCAAGTTGGATCAGGCGCTGGTGCGGGACATCCACCTGCACACGTACCGGCAGCACCTGGTGAAGTCGCTGGTGGCGTTCGCGCAGCGCGTGGACGCGGTGCTCATCGCCGAGGGCGTGGAGACGTGGAACGAGCTGGCGGTCCTGCTGCGCCTGGGCATCCGGCACGCGCAGGGCTACCTGCTGGCGCGGCCCGTGAGTTCGCCGCAGCGGCCGGGCGCGGATTTCGCGGAGCGTTGCCGCGAGGCCATCCGCGCCCTGCACCACCGCGAGCACGAGGATGACGAGACGGTGGGCAGCATGATCATCCGCCCGCCGTGCGCGCCGGTGACGGCGCAGGCGGTGGAGCTGGATCGGCTCTTCCGCCGCACGCCGGGCGAGGACCACGTCGTGCTGCTGGACAACGAGCAGCCGCACGCGGTGGTGACGCGGCGGAGCTTCTACGCGCGCTTCGGAGGAACCGCCGCCAGCACGGAGTCCGCGCTTCCGGACGAGCCGCGCGAGGCGCCGATGGTGGTGGAGGACGCGACGGCCATCACGGCGCTGGCGCGCATGGCGATGCGCCGTCCGCCCGAGTCCGTCTACGACCCGGTGGTGGTGACGGACGCGAAGGGCCATTTCCTGGGCACGGTGACGATGAAGCAGCTCATCGCGCGGGCCTCGGACCTGGAGCAGCACGCGGCGACGGGCGCGCATCCGCTCACCGATTTGCCCGGCAGCCGGATGATCGAACGGTGGATCCGCGCCGCGCTCCAGGGCAGTGCGTTCACGGTCATCTACGCGGACCTGGATCACTTCGAGGCGTACAACGACCGCTACGGATTCCTCCAGGGCGACCGGGTGATCCGCTACACGGCGAGCGTGCTGTCGGAGTGCCTGCACCTGTTACCGGAAGGCTCGAACCTGGGCCACGTGGGCGGCGACGACTTCGTGCTCGTGTGTCCGGACGCGGTGGCGCCGGAGGTGCTGCGCACGCTCTGCCAGCGCTTCGACGCGGAGAAGGTCCCGCTCTACGGTCCGGAGGACCTGCGGCGCGGCGGATTCACGGCCAAGGACGCGGCAGGCAACACGGTGCCGGTGACGCTGAGCCTCGCGGCGGTGGACCACCAGGGGTTGTCCGCCAACCCCCACCCCGCGGAGCTGTCCGCCGTCGCCGCGGCCCTGCGCAAGCGAGTGAAGGCCGTCTCCGCGCAGACGCACACCAGCACGTTCCTGTTCCAGCCCGGCGCGGTGAAGTAGCCGGACCGCGCCTCACGTCCAAAGTGAGGCACGGTCGCCCGTCCGAGCCCACCGAAACGGCACGGCCCACGGGTATGCCCCGGCCCCGCCGGGACTCCCCGCCAGCGGTCCCCAGCACGAACCTGTCCGACTGTCCGACAAGTTGGGAGGACCGGCGATGGGGCCCGCCGCCCCATTCGCGTAGCGGAAACCTGTCCGACTGTCCGGCAAGTTTGGATGCACCGTGGCGAGAGGGCCACCTGGTCCAGCCGCGCGCCGGAAACCTGTCCGACTGTCCGACAGATTGGGCGGACCGGGCCGATGGCGGCGGCCACTTGGGCGCCGGAAACCTGTCCGACTGGAGGTCTGCGCAGAATAAGGGTGCAGGCTGACTGGCTACTGAGCCTCAAGGGAGGCAGGCGCCTCCAGCACGAAGTAGACGCAAAAAAGCCGGCTGCGTGTCAGCAGCCGGCGGATGTTGTGGGCCAGGAGTTTGAGGAGGACTTCGGCCCGGACGGTGCAGGGGTGGCGGGAGCTGAGACGACGGAAACGCATGTCGTGCTCCACCGAGGCGAACACCGGCTCCACGGTGGCGATGCGCTGGTGGTAGCGGGCCGCGGCCCCCCGTTGGGACATGCGCAGGAGCATG
>NZ_RAWR01000179.1:0-22717 GCF_003986945.1 Corallococcus sp. AB018
GCTCTTCGTTGATGGCCACTTTGCGTCCCCGCATGGCCTCTCTTACTGCTCCCCACCACTCCGCCTCGCACGCAGCTGTCAGGTAGGCGTCTGGCGATCCGCTCGCTTAAATGCGGGGATCACTCAGGACTGGGGTTGCCCCAGGCCGCGGCGGAGATGCGCCACGGCCGGGAGGCGCCACGGGAGGTCAGGCGTTCGGGCTCGCCACGGACTCCAACTCCTTGAGCGCATCATCCGGCAGCGTGAGCTCGGCCGCGGCCAGGTTCTCCTTCAGGTGCGCGACGGACGACGTGCCGGGGATGAGGAGGATGTTGGGCGAGCGGCGCAGCAGCCACGCCAGCGCGGTCTGCATGGGCGTCGCGTTCAGGCGGGCCGCCACGGCGGACAGCGTGGACGACTGCAGCGGGCTGAAGCCTCCCAGCGGGAAGAAGGGCACGTAGGCGATCTTGTCCTTCGCGAGCGAGTCGATGAGCGCGTCGTCGTGCCGGTGCGCCAGGTTGTAGTGGTTCTGCACGCAGACGATGTCCGCGATGCGCCGTCCATCGGCGACCTGTCTGGCGGTGACGTTGCTCAGCCCGATGTGGCGCACCAGGCCCTGGCGCTGGAGCTCGGCGAGGACGGTGAGGGCCTCTTCGATGGGCCCTTCGGCGGGCCCGTGCGTGTCGAACATGAAGCGCAGGTTGACCACGTCCAGCACGTCCCGTCCCAGGTTGCGCAAGTTGTCGTGCACGGCCTGCGTCAGCTCTTCCTTCGAGAAGGCCGGGAGCCAGGAGCCGTCATTGCCGCGCCGGGCGCCAATCTTGGTGACGATGACGAGGCCGTCGGCGTAGGGCGTGAGCGCCTCGCGGATGATCTGGTTGGTGACGTGCGGGCCGTAGTAGTCGCTGGTGTCGATGTGGTTCACCCCGCGGGCCACGGCCTCGCGCAACACGGCACGGGCGGCGTCCGGGTCCTTCGGCGGGCCGAAGACGCCGGGTCCCGCGAGCTGCATGGCCCCATAGCCGAGGCGCTTCACGGGGTGGCCCCCGAGGGGGAAGGTGCTGGATGAGTCGATACCGGGCATGCTCCATCTCCTTTTGAGATGGAGCATGCATAGCCACCGTGGACTTTCTGCATAACGGGGCACGACCCGTACAGGTTGTGCGGAGTGGCGAACAGTGAAGGTCGACCTGGGTGATTTGAACGCCTTCGTGGTGGTGGCGCGGGCCCGCAGCTTCCGCGAGGGTGCCCGCCTGAGCGGGAGCAGCGCGTCCTCGCTGAGCGACGCGGTCCGCCGGCTGGAGGAACGCCTGGGCGTCCGCCTGCTCAACCGCACGACGCGCAGTGTTGTCCCCACCGAAGCCGGAGAGGGTCTGCTGGAGCGCCTGGCGCCCGTGCTGACGGAGATGGAGGCCGCGCTCGACGTGGTGAACGGGTTCCGCAACCGGCCCGCCGGCGTGTTGCGCCTCAACGTGCCCATCAGCGCGTCACGGCTGGTGCTGCCGCGCATCGTCCCGCCGTTCCTCGCCGCGTACCCCGACATCGAACTGGAGGTCATCACCGAGGACAGCTTCGTGGATGTCATCGCGGCCGGCTGTGACGCGGGCATCCGCTACGACGAGCGGCTGGAGCAGGACATGATCGCGGTGCCCATCGGGCCTCGCGTCCAGCGCCACGCCACGGCCGCGGCCCCGGCGTACCTGGAGCGGCATGGACGGCCGGAACATCCCCGGGACCTGCTGCGGCATGCGTGCCTGCGCGGCCGTTTCGCGAGCGGCGCGATGACGCTCTGGGAGTTCGAACGAGACGGCGAGGTGGTGACGGTCGAGCCCTCGGGACCGCTCATCGTGAGGGCGGGTGGGGCGACGGACCTCGCCGTCGACGCCGCGCTCGCGGGCACCGGCATCGTGCACCTCTTCGAGGACTGGCTGCGTCCGTACCTGGACAGCGGCGCCCTGGTTCCCGTCCTCGAACCCTGGTGGCAGCCCTTCCCGGGGCCGTTCCTCTACTACCCCGGGCGGCGCTTCGTGCCCGCGCCGCTCCGGGCGTTCATCGACTTCATCAAGGCTTCAGCGGCAGCGCCTTGATGCCAGGGGGCGTCAGGGCTCGGAAAGGCTCACGGTGAAACCCTTGGGGACACTGGAGTCGTCCAGCACGTGCGCGAAGCCCTGGGCCGTCCACTCCACGTCGACCGTGCCGGGGGCCTCGATGGTGCCGGAGTCCGAGTTGGATCGGACGTCGAAAACGACCTGCACGGTCCACTCGCAGCCTTGATTCTGCGCGCAGTTCCCGCCGAAGTACGCCACGTTCTCCACCGTCACGGCGACGTCGGGCTCGAGGACGCCGGACTGGCCTCCGTAGGTGAGCTCCCCGTCGAGGAAGCTGATCGCCAGCGACGGCTGCGGCGTCTGGGTGGGGGCACCCGGCGTCCACTTGGCCTTGGCCTGGATGTGCAGCTCGCCTTCCACCGGATCCGACAACTTCTCCTTCGCGGAGGTCCGGACGACCAGCGTGCGCGTGACCTTGTCGGTCTCCGCCGTCAGGCGGAAGGGCGTGCCGGTGTGGACCGGGGACGCCACGTCTTCAGACTGGGCTCGCGACGTGGCCACGACGCTGGCGCAGGCCAGCAGCAGCACCAGGCGCGAGGCCCAGGCGCGGGTCGCGGTGGGGATTCGCTCGAAGACGGAGGGACGGGCTGGACGCATGGCTTCCTCGGGCAGGCGTGAAGGTTCCGGGCGTACGGGAACGCCGGGTGGCGCGACGCAGAGCAATCGCAATGCCACGCACTCTCAGAGGGACGTGGGGCCTGAGCGCCATGCTCCAGCGTCACAATCATGACATGTGTGTCATATGACAGCCGGGGCCGTACTTGGAGTGCGGGAGGGCTGTTGACGTCCGGTGTTTCTGCTTTTTAGGCTTGTTCTCGGATGGCGGTTATTTCGCGCTGCATCTCGCGGCGGTCGCAACCGCGCTCTCCAGGAGTGTCAGACGTGAAATCCCTTCTCCAGAACCCAGCCCTTGCCGCGGCCCTGACGTCGATGCTGGCCGCTGGCTCCGCCTCCGCGGCGAGCCGTGTCGACCTGCAACAGGAGGAGTTGGGGGCGATCCGCCAGCGGCACGCGGCCACCTTCCTCATGGGTGGCGCCGACCGTGAGCCTGCCCGCCACGCGCAGGCGCTGGGCCTCGACGCGAACTCGGGACTGACCCTGCTCGACAGCGTCAGCGACCACGGTGTCAGCAACCACCGCTACCAGCAGACCTTCCGGGGCCTGCCCATCTTCGGCGAGCACGTCATCGTCAACGAGGACGCCAACGGGGAGCTGCGCGCGCTGTTCGGGCGCAAGGTCACCGGTCTGGAGCGGGACATCCCGGCGAGGGCGCCCCGGCTGTCCGCCGCGGAGGCGCTGGACATCGCCAAGGGGGCCAGTCTGGGCAACCGCGTGCGCGCCATGCTCGTCGAGAACGAGCGCTCCGAGTTGATGATCTACGTTGACGACGACGGCCGCGCCCACAAGGCCTACGTCGTCAGCTACTTCGCGGACCTCGTCGGTGGCGGGGCGCCCACTCGGCCCATGGTCATCGTCGACTCGGAGGGGGGCCGGGTGCTCAAGCAGTGGGAGAACCTGCAACACGTGCTCATCGGCACGGGCCCTGGCGGCAACGTCAAGACAGGCCAGTACGAGTACGGCACGAACTACGGCTACATGGACGTGGCCCAGTCCGGCACCACGTGCACGATGACCAACGCCAACGTCCAGACCGTCAACCTCAACGGCGGCACCAGCGGCTCCACCCCGTTCTCCTATACGTGTCCCCGCAACACGGTGAAGAACATCAACGGAGCGTACTCGCCGCTCAATGACGCGCACTACTTCGGCAGCGTCATCTTCAACATGTATCAGGCCTACGTGGGCAAGGCCCCGCTGACCTTCCAGCTCACGATGCGGGTGCACTACGGCAGCAACTACGAGAACGCGTTCTGGAACGGCTCGGCGATGACGTTTGGCGACGGGTACTCGACGTTCTACCCGCTGGTCAGCCTGGACGTCGGCGCGCACGAGGTGTCCCACGGCTTCACCGAGCAGAACTCCGGGTTGATCTACTCAGGCCAGTCCGGCGGCATCAACGAGGCCTACTCGGACATCGCGGGCGAGGCCGCCGAGTACTACATGCGCGGCACCAATGACTTCCTCGTCGGCGCTGAAATCTTCAAGAGCAGCGGGGCGCTTCGCTACATGGCCAACCCGCCACAGGACGGTCGCTCCATCGGCCATGCCTCCAACTATTACAACGGTCTGGACGTGCACTACTCGTCCGGCGTGTACAACAAGGCCTTCTACCTGCTGGCCACCACGCCGGGCTGGGGCACGGTGAAGGCGTTCCAGGTCTTTGCTCGCGCCAATGACCTGTACTGGGGCCCGAGCACGGACTTCAACCAGGGCGCGTGCGGTGTGCAGACCGCGGCGCAGGACTACGGCTTCAATGTCTCCAACGTCGCGTCGGCCTTCGCCGCGGTGGGCG
Source organism: Corallococcus sp. AB018 (assembly GCF_003986945.1). Taxonomy (NCBI): domain Bacteria; kingdom Pseudomonadati; phylum Myxococcota; class Myxococcia; order Myxococcales; family Myxococcaceae; genus Corallococcus; species Corallococcus sp. AB018. Next base: position 4,501 of record NZ_RAWR01000179.1, read on the forward strand.
TGAGCTGCGGCGGCGCGGTCGAGCTGTTCCGGCAGACGGACACCAGCGGCAAGCTCACCATCGCGGTCTTCGAGCGCTATGCGACGACGAGCGCCGGGACGACCACCAACTTCACGGTGACCGTCCCCAGCGACTTCGTGGTGATTGGCGGTGGCGGCGAGGGCAAGGAGGGCCCCTCGGGCAACCTGCTGACCGCGTCGTACCCCGATACGGGGCTGACCTCGTGGCTGGTGTCGGCCAAGGATCACCTCATCGCGGACCCCGCGCAGGTGCGCGCGTGGGCCATTGGCCTGAAGGTCGCGGGGCTGACCCCGGCGCAGCTGCGCACCTACCTGGCCGTCAGCACGGCGACGAGCGGCACGGTCGCGCACCCTGACGTCACCGCGTCCCTGCCGGCGGGCTACGTGCTGGCGGGCGGCGGCATCCGGGTGAACTGGAGCGGCTCGGGCAACCTGGCCACCGCCTCGGCGCCCTCGACCTCCACGTCCTGGCGCGTGCGCTCGAAGGACCACACCAATTCGTCGCCTGCCTCGGCGACGGCGTATGCCATTGGCATCAACGGCACCATCCCGGGCGTGGGCACCATCGGCAACGTCGTCAACAGCGGCACGTCGTCGGTAGTCTCTCACCCCAGCTACACGGTGGGCCTGAGCAGTGGTTATGCGCTCAGCGGCTGCGGGGCGTTCGTCAACTGGAGCGGCGCGGGCAACATGCTCTGGCGCATCAAGCCGGTGAACTCGGGCTGCGCGGCCGCGTCGAAGGACCACGAGAGCGCCTCCGCGGCGTCCATCTCCACCTACGCGCTCGGCCTGCGCGCGTTCTGAGCGGGAGCCATTTCATCCAGAGGCCCGGGCCGCGTCACGTGGCCCGGGCCTGCTGTTTCAGCTCGCCTGGGCGCAGGGGGGATGGGTGGAGTCAAGCCGGATTGAATCCGAACGGTGGGTGGGCACGTCACGCGCACGTCGTCCGGGTCGCCTGTCCTGAGCGCACTCGACATGGCTGAACGGACGACATCGGAGGAGGAGCAGGTCCGGTAGAAGGGCCGCCATGAAGCCTCCTCGCATTGTCATCGTGGGCGGTGGTCCCGCCGGAATGGTCCTCGCGTATCAATTGGTCACGAACGGTGTTCCGGTCCGTGTCCTGGAGCGCCATCCGGATTTCGAACGCGAGTTCCGCGGCGAGCTCCTGCAGGCGCCGGTTGTCGAAGCACTGAAGCGCGCGGAGTTCTTCACCGCGCTGCTCGAGCGGGGGCAGGCCCTGCTGGACATCGAGCGGGTCATGTACGTGGGCGAGCGCCGCACGGTCCGCGTGCCCGGTCCCCGGGAGCTGGGGGCCGTGGTGTCGCAGCCCGGGATGCTCGCGCTGCTCCACGAGCAATGCCTGCGTCATCCCCACTACCGCATGGACTTCGGCACCACGGTGCTGGACGCCGTGCAGGAGGAGGGGCGCGTGGTCGCGCTGAGGACCCGCCGCGACGGCGTGGAGGAGCGCGTCGACGGAGACCTCTTCATCGTGTGCAACGGACGCAACAGCCACCTGCGCAAGTCCTGCGGCTTGGAGATCGAGCAGTTCGAGTCGACGGCCGACGCGCTCTGGCTGCGCTTCGATCTCGCTGATGCACCGGAGGCACTGCCCACGTCGCTCCAGGTGCACATGTTCGGCAAGGGGCGGGTGGTTGTCTTCCAGCCCTCCAGGCGGCACCGGCTGCACGTCGCCTTCAGCGAGCCGGGCGACCTCAACGGGCTGCGCAAGGACCTCCCGGAGCTGCGCCGGCGGCTGCTGCCCACGGTGCCGGAGAGGCTCCGGCCCCATGTGGAACGCAAGCTCGATGAGCACACGGAGTGGCAGGTGCTGCGGATCCTCGTGGACCGGGTGAAGCGGTGGCATGCCCCCGGGGTCCTCTTCCTGGGAGACGCGGCGCACACCATGTCGCCATCGGGAGGGCAGGGGCTGAACCTGGCCATCAAGGACACGTTCGTGGCCGCCAACCACCTGCTGGATGCCATTCATGAAGGCCGGCCGCTGGACGCGGCGGTCTTCGAGAGAATCCAGAGTGAGCGCCAGCCCGAGGTGGACCGGGTGCAGGCGGGGCAGACGCGAGCGGGACAGATGGTGCTCAAGCCGCTCGGCGTGCTGCACCTGATGTTCACCGTCCTGGTCGCGGTGATGGCCGTCGCGGGCAAGAAGATGCAGGGCGCGGCCGGGCCCACCGCCGAGCCGCGCTACTTCACACCGCTCAACCGCGCAGGCGGTCCGCCAGGTCCTGCGCCAGGCCGCACATGGTCAGCGTGGGGTTCCACGAGCCCGAAGTGGGGAAGAGGGCGCCGCCCGTCACGTAGACGTTGTGGACGCCGTGTGGCCGGTAGTCCAACCCGACCACCGACGTCGCCGGGTCCTTGCCCATCCACAGCGGCGAGGCCTCGTGCACGATGATGTTCAGGCGGATCTTCTTCCGGTCCGGCCGCTCCGGCTGCCAACGGCCGCCGTTGCCGCTCGCGTCGTCGACCCAGTATTCGACCTCCGGGGTCGAGCACCCGGCACTCCCGGCCATGACGTCGATGGACTGGTAGGTCGCCTCGTCGAGCACGTCCCACAGGTGGTGGTCCTGCACGCCGGGCTGGAGCTGGAGGGTGATGTTGGTGGCGGGGTCGGTGCCGCCGTTCATGCGGATCCAGTTGTCGGGATTCTTCTCGCTCACCTCGCCCAGGGTCGCGCAGACGAACACGACGTAATCCTCGGAGCCCTTCAGCTGCGCCATCGACGCGATGGCCGCCGCGTCCGGGGCCTCGTGGGCGATGGTGCTCTCGTCGGCCTCCGGGTTCGCGGAGGCGAAGGCGCTGGTCTGCACGTGATACTGCAAGCCATTGGGCGCCTTGCCATCCAGGTAGGTGGCGCCAATCTCCAGCGCGGCCAGGTCCTTGAACGCCGAGCGCTTCACGCGCGCCGTGATGTGAGACATGAAGTGGCCGGTGTAACGCTTGCCGATGTTCGGCAGGGCCTCCTTGAAGGAGTTCATCAGCAGCGTCGCGGGCGGGATGGTCCCCATCGCCAGCACGACCTTCGCCGAGCTCACCGCCAGCGGGCCGCGGGTGGTCTCCAGCGCGGTCACCGTCCCGTGGCCGTCATGCACCAGGCGGTCCACGACGCAGTGGTCGACGATGGTCAGGGGCTGCCCCTTGCCCTGGGCCGCCAGCGCCTTCTGTGATTGCTGCAGGTCCAGCAGCGTGCCGACGGTGGAGTACTTGTAGAACTTCACGCCCTTCCAGGGCGTATGGCCCACGGCGATGGGGGCCGGGAACGCGCTCTCCGCCGAGGGCACGTAGCGCTTGAAGTTCTCCCGGAGGTTCACATCGATTTGATGCTGGAGGCTGCCGTAGACGCCGTCGTGGACCTTGTCCATCGTGGTGACGTGCAGGAACGCGCGGGCGCGATCCCAGAAGCCCGGCTGGAGCGTGACGTCGATCAGCTCCTGCGGCCAGTCGCGCATCAGGTCGGGAGTCGGGGCGGGGCACCAGGCGCTCCAGTAGGTGGATCGTCCGCCCAGCACGGGGATGTAGCCGGCCTGGAAGAACTCCAGCTCCGTGGTCGCCATCCGTGTCGTGCGCGTCCACGGGTACGTGGTGGGCGGTGAGCCGGTCGCGGCCTGGAAGGCGAGCGGGAGCATCTGGTAGTGCGTGGGCAACCAGAAGCCGCCCCGCTCCAGCACCAGGATGCGCGCGTTCGGGTTGTGCTTCAGCGTCTGCTCGATGAAGGCCACGCCGGTGGGCCCGGTGCCAATCACGATGAAGTCATAGGCCGAGGCCTGGATGCTGCTCCAGTCGTTCGGCGTGGCGAAGAACGCCTGTCCGGCGATTTGATCCGCGCTGGCCTCCTGCGGACCGGGGACGGGATATCCGAGCGAGATGCCCTTCGGGATGTTGCGGGAGCCAGCGAAGAACTTCTTGTAGTTGGCGGCCATGGGACCTCGGCAAGCAATGGGGCTGGAGGTGCTTGCCTTTGGATTTGCAGGTGCCATGCCGCGACAGCCCGGGGGCGGGGACGCCCGCGCGAGCAGAGAAATGCGTCGCTTCAGGAAGCGCTGGCGTCTTTCAGGGACGCAGGAGGGCGGACACTTCCCCCAGGGCCACGGCCAGCTCCGCGCGGTCCGCGAGCGCCTGTTCCCGTTCCTTCTCCGTCCCCGCGTCCGGCTTCTTGAGCGCGGCATCCAGGACCTTCGCGGCGGCGGCGTCATCGCCCTTGAAGTCGCGCAGACGCCGGGCCGTCTTGAGGGCCTTGCCGAGGATGGAGGTGGGTGTGTTCCCGTCATCGCCATAACCGTCGGGTTCATCCCGGCGGATGAACATGAGCGAATTGCCGGAGGGGTCGGTGAGGGTGAAGCGCGACTGTCCCTTCCGCATGCGAGTCATGCGTGGAAGTCCCCGGACGGGAGTCCGCCCATAGGCCTTCCGCAGCGCGTCGAGGAAGCGCGCGTGCAGTTCCTCGACCTCGTCCACGATGACCAGACAGCTGCTGAAGGCCTTCAGCGGATCCAATCCCTTCAGGCCGAAGAAGTGGAGCTGCGCACCTCCCCGCTGTGTCGCCGCGTAGGGATTGGGTGCCCGTTGTTGGTACGTCACCTCGAACCCGAGCAGCGCGTAGAACTCGAGCGTCGACGCGAGCTCCACGCAGGGGAGCAGGGGGATGCTGGTGTCACTTTTCATGGGAGCGCTCCGCTTCGGTCAGGTCCTCTTCGAGCCGCAGGCGCGCTTCGCGGACGCCCTCGACCGCCGCGGCGAGAAGCGCCGGGGGCAGGCTCGCGCCAAGCCGGTCCGCCCACGTGGCATGCGCCTGCTCGACCTTGCGCAAGGCTCGGCGACCGGCGGCCGTGAGGGCGACGCACTTCGCCCGCTGGTGGTGCGGGTTGTCGACGAACTCCACGAACCCGTCGCTCGCGAGCGCGTCCGCCGTCTGCTGCACGCTCTGCCGCGCGAGCCCCATCGTGCGCGCCACGGCCGCGACCGTGGCGGGGCCATGGTCGATGACGCCCAGCACCTGCCAGCGGGCGCTCGTCAGTCCCGCCGGAGCGCTCAGCCGGTCTCCAGCCTGGAGCAGCAACCCATTCAACTGGAACACCTCCAGGACCAGGGCACTGAAGGTCTCTGCTTTTGGGGTCAACGGTGGCATTGGCAGGAACCTGTCAATCTGACAGGTCCATGTCAACTCTCCGGGTCGCTTGTCGTGCAAGGGGCCATGGGCGACGCTCCCCGCGTCTCCTTCCCCCAGAGGCTCCATGAACGCACTGCGAACCCCGAGCGTCCTCGCCGCGTTGCTGCTGCTGTCCCCTGGCTGCACCACGTCCCGCCCCGCGGCCCGGGACGACGTGCAGGCCGCCGCGCCCTCGGAGTCCTCCTCACAGGTGGCGCTGCGAGGGTTCGTGGACGCGTACTTCGAGGAGCACTTCCGCCGCTCGCCCATGTCCGCCACCTCCGCGGGCGTGCACACGTATGACGGCGAGCTGCGTGGCTTCCGGCCCGAGGATCGCGCGTCGCATCTGGCATTCCTCAAGGACCGGCTGGCGGCGCTGCCCAAGGCAGTGGACCGCGCCGCGCTGCCGCCCGGTGACCGGGCTGATTACGACATCCTGGAGAATCACCTCCGCGCGCGCATCCTGGACCTGGAGACGGTGCGCTCGTGGGAGCGCAACCCGAACGCCTACCTGGGCTTCGCGTCCAACGCCGTGTACCAGCTCATCAACCGCGACTTCGCGCCGCTGGAGGAGCGGATGCGCTCGGCGGTGAAGCGCATGGCGGTGGTGCCGGCGGTCTTCGCGGCGGCCCCGGCGAACTTGAAGAACCCGCCGAAGCTGTGGACGGAGATCGCCCTGGAGCAGGCGAAGGGCACGCGCTCGCTCTACGCGCAGACGCTGCCGCAGGCCTTCGCGCCGGTGCAGGACGCCGCGCTCCAGGACGACTTCAAGCGCGCGCAGGCGCGGTGCCTGGAGGCTATCGATGGCTACATCCGCTTCCTGCAGGACGACCTGCTGGCCCGCTCGAACGGGGACTTCGCCATCGGTGAGGCGACGTATCGCCAGAAGCTCCAGTACGAGGAAGGCGTCACGGACAGCATCGACTCGCTGCTGGCCTGGGGGCGCGCGGAGATGAAGCGCACGCAGGATCAGTTCAGTGCGGTGGCCGCGCGGATTGCCCCGGGCAAGGCGCCCATGGACGTGTACCGCGAGCTGGGCAAGGAGCACCCGGCGGGCGCGGAGCTGGTGTCCACCACCACGGCGACGCTGGAGGACATCCGCCAGTTCCTCATCGACCACCGCATCATCACCGTGCCCAGTGAGGTTCGCGCGAAGGTGGCGGAGACGCCGGTGTTCAGCCGCGCGCTGTCCTTCGCGAGCATGAGCACGCCCGGCCCGTTCGAGATGAAGGCGACGGAGGCGTACTACTACGTGACGCCGCCGGACCCGGCGTGGAGCGCGGAGCAGGCCGAGCAGCACATGAGCTTCTACAACCGCTACGCGCTGCCGCTGGTCTCCATCCACGAGGCGTACCCGGGGCACTACGTGCAGTTCCTGTGGACGAACCGCATCCAGTCCAAGGTGCGCCGGCTGCTGGGTTCAGGTTCCTTCAGCGAAGGCTGGGGCCTGTACACGGAGCAGATGATGCTGGACGAGGGCTACGGCGGCACGGGTCCGCAGGCGGACCGGCTGCGCCTGAACCAGCTGGCGCTCTACCTCCAGCGGCTGGCGCGCTACGTGGCGGGCCTGTCCCTGCACACGCGCGGGATGACGTACGACCAGGCCGTGAGCCTCTTCGAGAAGGAGGCGTACATGACGCGCATCAACGCGGAGCGCGAGGCGCGCCGTGGCACGTCCGACCCGACGTACCTGGTGTACGCGTTGGGCAAGAAGATGCTGATGGAACTGCGTGAGGAGGCGAAGGTGAAGTGGGGGAGGGACTTCACCCTCCAGCGCTTCCACGACGCCGTGGTCTCCCATGGCTACCCGCCGGTGCCCATCGTGCGGCAGCTGTTGCTTGGCGAGGACGCGGCGCCTTCCGCGTCCCCTTGAGCGCTGCCCCAACGCGCCCGCTTCAATGACGAAGCGGGCGCGGGGGCCGACGGCTACTTCTCCTGCGTGATCTTGTTGTCCACGCCGGTGCGGCTGATCTTCGGCTTCGACTTGCCGTGACCGCGCTTCCAGGTGACGGAGTTGGAGGTCCCCGTCACGGAGATGGCACCGGTGGCCTCCACCTTCACCTTGTTGTCGGTGCCGTTCACCTCGACGCTCTTGCAGTCGCCGGTCAGCGTCACGGTGTTGGAGTTGCCGGTGATCTCCACCGTGCTGCCCGGCGTACATGCGTGGGTCGCTGTCTCGTCATTGCCGGTGATGTCGATATTGCCCGAGCCCTCCTGTGCGACGGCCGTCATCGGGCCGAAGGCACATGCCACCATCATGAACACCGCCGCGCCGAGCTTCCTGTTCATCCGTTTGTCCCCCGAGGAGAGGTGCGGGCCTGATGCCGCACGCCTCCCATCTACGTGACGGTCGAAGGAAGATTCAATCCGGAGATGGACGGGTGGGCGCCCCTACGCCCCTGAACGGGGGCCGGGTGTCGGATCGTAGATGCCGATGGCGCCCGCGTTGCCGCGCATGAAGGCGTCCAACTCCTCGGGCGTGACCTCGATGGGCGTGCGGACGTCGACCGCGGGGTCGCACACGATGAAGTTGCCCTCCGGCGTCACGCCCACCACCGCGACCAGGTGCTCCTGGGCACCGCCGCCTTGAGCCCAGGTGTCGCTCTTGAGCACCGGGTCGGCGTTCTCGGAGCCCTCCGGGGCCTGCGCGGGCGTCTCGACGAAGTTCCCGGAGATGACCACCGACATTCCGGAGTCGATGGCCTCCTTGATGCTCTCCGAGTTCGCGCCCACCTTCGCCCAGCTTCCGCGCGCGGCCGTCACCGCGTTCTTCACGTCCTGGAAGCCGGTGTATTGGGAGTTCTCCGTCGTCAGCGAGTACACCGTCTCCCCCGCGGCGTTGGTCGTCACGCCGTCGCTGCCTTTATCGCTCGCGGTATTGCCCCAGTAGCGCACTGCCTGCACATCCGCGCCGGCCGTGCCGTTGTGCGTGATGCCGGGGATGGAGGGGATGACGAGCCCCTCGTTGAGAAACGCCATGAGCGTGGCGGTGGGGCCGCAGTTGGCGTTCCTGCCATCGCCTCCCACCTGCGTCTCGGCGTCGAACTGGTTGACGTAGATGTCCTGATACGTGTCCGCGGCGTCCGACTGGTGGCGAGCGGCCCGATACTTCGCGACCTCGTCCGTGCTCATCTCACTGGTTTTCGCCGCGCGGACCCAGCCCTGTCGTCCGCGGGCATCCTGGACGTAGACGAACTCCCCCTGGACCGCGGCGCTGTTGTCCGGCGGCGCGATGACCTTCAGCTTCGTTCCCGTCCCGTAGAGGACGCTCTGCCCGGACTCCGCGCTCGGCCCCGGACGCAGGTAGACGCCGTCAGACGATGAGACGTTCAGCCAGTCCCCCTCACCCGATTTTCCGTCTCCCTGCGCGTTCGGCGGCGTCAGGTCGACCGGCGGCCGTTGCACGACGACAGGCGGCGGATTCAGCACGACCCTTGGCGAGGTTCCGCGCTCGAATGAGGACACGGCGAAGTTCGCGACGGCCTTGGCGGCGGGCTGGAGCGGCGGCGCGACCGCCTTCTCCACTGCGGTGTTCGCGACGGTGCGCAGCACAGGCCCCAGGGCACGGCGGATTCCATCAGAAAACATGTGTCACTTCCCCCTCTACACGGCGAGACAGCACCATGCGGATGGGGTGATGAAAGCGTTCGGGGCACCGGCCGGCGAGTTAAATGGGATTAATTCGGATGCCGTCGAGCCGGAAGTCATCCCGGGGCGCGCCCGCTTCCGTGACGAAGCGGGCGCGCGGTCCGACGCCGCACGGCTCCCATCTACGTGACGGGCGACGAAAGATTCAACACGTCAGGGCGCGCAGCCTGGATCGGCTGGGCTCCAGGTGTACTGGGAGTCCAGCGTCAGCTTCTGCTCCACCACGGGGCCGCTCATTCCGCGCGCGGTGAGGCGGAAGGTCTGCTCCGGCGCCGTGCCTGAGACCTCGGCGCGGTAGATGAAGTGACAGCCCGCGATCCACGTGTCATCGGGCACCGGAACTCGGGAGCCATCGAGGCAGGGCTCCGGAAGGAAGCCCACCACGGCGGCGCTCTCCGAAAAGCGGTCCTTCTCCCCGAAGTACGCCTTCTCGGCCGTGAAGAGCGCCTTCAGGTTGCTGGCGCCCTCGCACAGCGGGGCTGGCAGGGGCGTCCCCTCCGGCCTGCGCACGCCATGGCACTCCTCGAGGACGAGCTCCGAGGGCCACACGCGCACGAGCTTCCTGTCCGCGTACCCATGCGTCAGGGTGTACGTGAACCCTTCGGCGAGTCCGCCCACGCCCACCGCGCGCACGCTGAAGGTGCTGTCGTCGGGCGTCGAGCCAGCCACCGAGACCGCATAGCGGAAGTGGCAACCCGCGAGCCAGGTGGCGTCCGGCGCGGGCACGCGGCTGCCATCCGCGCACGCCGCCGGGGTGGGGAGTCGTGTGACGTCCGGGGTCCAGGCGTCCTTCTCCCCGAAGAACTCCTTCTGGCCCGCCAACAGCCCACTGAGGCCCAGGAGCGCCTCGCACCGCAGCCGCTCGCGCAGCTCCTGTTCGGTGGTGCTCCGCGAAGGCGTGGCCGGCGCGGGCGTGCTGGCCTTGACCGGCGCAGGCTCGGACCGCGTGGGCGCGGGTGGCTTCTCCTGACGCTCACAACCGCCCAGCACGACAAGCGTCGAGACGAGACGGGGGAACCGGAATGAGAGGCTTCGCACGCAGGACTCCTGGGGGTTGCATCTCCAGGCATCCATCATGTCGTTTTTCGCGCTCACATTGCCATGCCAGTCTCAAAGAGCCCTTCCTCCGCGGGAGGGTCCCCGCGCGCCTTGTCCTCGCGGCTGGGCGTCCTCCGCGCGCTCTTCAGGCCCTCCTTCACTTTCAGGGGAGAGGTGAGCCAGATGAGGCGCGTCCCCGCCGGGTACCACTTCTTCTGGGCCGACGTCCGGATTGCGTAGGGGCCGGATTCCGAGCCGTGGGAGATGAGCAGGGGATCCGCGCCGCCCTGGATGACCAATGACACATGCTTTCCCTGCCAGAGGCAGAGGTCCCCTGGCTGGACCTGGGACAACGGAATGTGAAGCATGTGGGCTTCGAGCGTGCCTGTGTACCCCGCTCCGCTGTAACGGTTGCCATTGGGGTCGGGAGCGCCCGCCCACCTGTAGCAAAGCGTCACGAAGCCCGAGCAGTCGATGTCGAGCGGCAGCTTGTGGCGCAGCCGGATGCCGTCGATCGGGCGTATCTGCGCGTAGTGGATCCGGTCCTGGTTGGCGGCCCCCCACAGTCCCTCCGCGACGATCTTCTCGCGGAGCCCTGCTGGCGCCGGGGTGGGGGGCGTCTCCGCGCCACCCAGGGTCGCACCCAATGCCTTGAACGCCGCGCGCGTCTTCGGGCCATAGACGCCAATGGCATCCACGCCGTGCGCCTTCTGGAACTTCTTGAGCGAGCCTTCCGTCTGGGCACCGAATGTGCCAGGGCCCGTGTTCATCTGCGCCTGGGTCATGTGGCCCAGCTTCACCAGCGCGGTCTGGAGTTGTCTCACCCCCGTGCCACTCGAGCCGCGCTTCAGGTCCACCGCGGGCAGCGTGTAGCCCTTCAACGGGAGGCTCGCCCCCTTCGCTCGGCTATAGCCGGGAGGGGCCTTCCGCTGGCGGGCCTTGCCTGTCCGTGCCCGGGATGTCTGTGCTTTCCTCCGCATGCGGCCTCCTGCCGGCAACATGCGAATCGGCTCGGGGAGGCGCCAGAAACGGGAGCCTCCTTCCAAGGTGCGCCTTGCTTCCTAGCGCGCTCGCTGCAGATGGACCATCGCCTCGTCCAGCAGCGCGGCCACGCCCCGGCGCACCACGTGCACCACCTTGCGGTGGTGCGAGGACGCCAGGTGCGTGTAGTGGGTGGACACCTTGTGGTGCAGCTCCGTGGCGCCCCACACCAGCACCAGGTCCGCCCACTCCAGGTCGCTCTTCGCGCGGTCCGCCGTGCGGCGCTCCGTGCCGTCCACCATGCGCAGGGAGATGGGGCCGCTCAGCTTCGCCTCCAACTCCTCACGCACCGCGGGCGAGCCACCCACCACCACCACGCGCTGCACGCCGCGCTGATGGCACATCTCCAGGAACGCCACCTCCGCGCGCCGGTTGGCGGAACCGCCGCACCGGGCGCAGTGGCTTCGGGGCTCGACACGCAAAGGCTCCCGGCCGCTCGCTGACGCCACCTGGATGCAGCCGGGATCCGCGCAAACCTGGAAGAAGCGCTCGGACAGCACCTCGGCCGCTCGCAGGAGCTTGGGCTCGCTCATCCGCGCCTTGCCCGGCCGCGTGAGGCCTGCCTCCTCCAACACGCCCCTCGCCCGCGCACGCGCGTCCATCAGCGTGACGCCCCGCTCCGCCAACCACCCGTCGATGTCCTTGTCCGCGCTCATCGCTTCGCCATCGGAGCAGGAGTAGCGGCGAACAGCTCGGATTGCATCGGGACGGGCCCGGAGGGCTGCGCCAGTCCGAGCGCCTCGCGCACCGGACCGAAGCTCCGGCGGTGGATGGGCAGCACTCCCAGGGCCTGGATGGCCTGCACATGCTGCGCGGTGGGGTAGCCCTTGTGCGCCGCCAGGCCGTAGCCGGGATATTGCGCGTCCAACTGGGCCATCAGCCGGTCGCGAGTCGTCTTCGCCAGCACGGACGCCGCCGCGATGCTCAACGACAGCGAGTCGCCCTTGATGATGCCGCGCTGCGGAGCCGGGCACTGGGGAATCGTGCGCGCGTCCACCAGCACGTAGTCAGGTGTCAGCCCCAACCCCTCCACCGCGCGCCGCATGGCCAGCAGACCCGCGTGGTAGATGTTGAGTTGATCAATCTCCTCCACCTCCGCCCGGCCCACCGCCCACGCCACCACGTCGCGCTTGAGGGCTTCCGCCAATGCCTCGCGCTTGTCCGGGTCCAGGATCTTCTTCGAGTCGTCCAGCCCCTTGAGCTTGTAACCCCGGGGCAGGATGGCCGCCGCCGCGACGACGGGGCCCGCGAGTGGCGCCATGCCCGCCTCGTCCACGCCCGCGACCTTCAACAGGCCCTGCTCCCACAGTTCCGTCTCGAACTTCAGCAGGTGCCGCAGCCGCTGACCCTCCGCCCGGTTCTTCTCCTGACGCGAGCGCAGCTTGCGCGCGAGCGTCTGTGCACCCTGACGGGGGTCTGCTTCCAGCGCCTCCAGCAGACCCTGGGGGACGGGCTGCGCCTGGGTGACGAACCGCCCGGTCAGCTCGGTGACCGAGCATTCGAGCAGCGCCTGCACACTCTCTGCGGACATGGGGGACCTTCGGGATTGCCTACCCGGCGGGTAGCGCGGTTGCACGGCTTACTGGAGTGGGGGGACACCAGTGCCGCGACAACACGCCTGCTCGCACGCCGTCAGGCCAGACGGGCGTGCGGCGAGGCTGGGGGAGAGCCGGACCGACGCATTCGCGCGCATGCGGGTTTGACGCATGGCGTAAGTGGTATCGCGCACAGGTGGGTGTGCACAACCACCCCACGGCCCGAGGCGGCGGATTTTCCGCGCCCGCCGGCCCTCACTGGCGGGTCTTCCGGCTCAATCCTGGAGCTTGAGCGTCACCGTGTCGGGAACAGGCGTGCAGTGGCATTCGTCACAGGTCCACTCCACGCGCTCCGCGTGCGTCACGTGCGAGCCCGCCGTGGCCACCACTCGGATGGGGCTGGGCGCGAGCGTTTCGTTGATGGCCGTGGTGACGCCCCGGTCATCCGTCACGCCGGTGATGCTGATGTTGCTCTCCAGGTTGGTGGCCGTCACGGACGCGCCCTGGATGTACGCGCCGTCCGACGACATCACCTCCACGCGCAGCGACCGCGGCTCCGCGCAGGTGTCCTCGTGCCGGTTCGCGCTGGGGGCATCATCACAGCCCGTCATCAGCATGCCCACGAGGAGCCCCAACCCGCCATACGTCTTCAAACGCTGTCCCATCCCCACGCCCCCAACCCGTCCCATGCATGGAATCTGGTACCGGGGGACGGGTGCTGCAATGCGTATGTCAGGCGGCGGGCGGCAGCCGCGCGTGGGAAAAACGTGCGGCCTCCGTGTCCGGATAACGATGCACGATGTAGCGGTAGATCTCCTCCGCGCGCACCGTGTTTCCCAACTTCTCCCCCTGCACGCGCGCCAGCAGCACCAGCGCGCGGGGCGCGGTGGGTTCATCCGGCGCCGTGTCCGCCGCTGCTTCCAACGCTTTGACCGACAGTGGGAAATCTCCTTCCACTGCCGCGGCCTGTCCGATGAACAGATGGTGTGACGGCAAAAGCTTCAGGCGGGGCAGAACGTGGAGCGCGCCATACAGCGCCAGCGCCTTCGCCACGTCGCGCGCCTCCACCGCCGCGCCCAGCTCGGCCACCTTCGCTTCGACTCCGGCGTCGGCGGGGCCCGGGGCTTCGAGCACCGGGGACTCGAGAAGGGACACGGGCACGCGCTGGGGCGCGGTGTCACCCAGCGTGGGCTCCAGCAGGTCGCGCGCGGGCAGATAGCCCAGCGCGTCCCCGTGCACGTACAGCACGAGCCCCAGCAGGCTCGCGGCGGCGAAGGGCGCCAGGCACGTGAGCGCCTCCGCGAGCCACGTGGAGACGAAGGGCACGGGCAGGTAGAACACCCAGGCCGCGCCCCAGTGCATCACGGCGTGGGCGCACGCCAGCAGCACGAACACGCCCGTCATCAGCCCCGCGTCGGGCCCCACCGCCCGCAGGCATCCGAGCGTGCGCAAGGGATTCAAGGCGGTGAACACCGACTGCGAGGTGGCGGCCAGCAGCAGCGCCCACGGCAGCCACAGGAGGCCCAGGCCGGCGAGCCCCCAGAAGAAGGGGTCCTCCCACACCGCGGGCTGCCCCAGGGCCTGCAGCGGGAGCATGATCCGCCCGACGGTCTCGTACCCGGACACGGAGGGCAGCAGGTGCCAGGCACGCGCGAGCGCGGGCACGAAGACGCCCACGGTGACGCCCAGGCCGCGCAGGCCCGGCACGATGTTGTCCTGGACGATGCTGGTGAAGCCGGGGCCCTCGGGATCCGCGTCGCCCCGGGCCGCGCCGCGCACGAGCGCGAAGAAGGCGGACCAGAAGACACCCAGCCCGAGCGCCATGGGCAGCACCACGAGGATGCGCACGCCCATCCCGAGCGAGCGCAGCACGGCCAGCATCAGGCTGACGGCCAGGAGCGTCTGCAGGCCCGGAACGGTGAAGGGAAAGCGCAGGGCGCCGGTCAGGCGGGTCCGGAGGGCCCGCTGCGAGCGGTGGCGCAGGAGCACGTTCGCCGTGCCCTCGCACCGGACGCAGACGGTGTACTCCACCGTGCCCGTGCGCCGGGTCTCCACGCACGCGGGGCACAGCAATGCCTCGCAGTGCTCGCAACGCCAGCCAGCGGCGGCGTCCGGGTGTCTCGCGCAGGGGGAAGGGGCAGGGAGGGAAGGGGCCATGCGGCCCGAAAGCCTACGCCGGGCCGGGAGTCTCGTCCCAGGGGGACCCCAACCACGCCTGGAACGCGGCCTTCTGCGCGTCCGTGGGGCGCTCCACGCGTTGCAGCCACGCGGCGTCCGCGGGCTTCTGGCCCAGGACGACGGGCACCTCCAGCAGGCGGTCGCGGCGGAACAGCGTCACCCTCACGGTGTCGCCGGGGCGCTTGTCCTCGCAGCGGGCGATGAGCCCCGCGCCGTCCACGCGCCAGCCGTCCAGCGCCACCACGTCGTCTTCCGGATACAGGCCCGCGTCCAGCGCGGGCGTGCCCTCCGGTACGGTGGACAGCGTCGAGGAGCCGCGCAAGGTGACGCCCAGCCAGCCCTTGGGCTTGGGCTCGCCCTTGAGGCGCGGCGGCGTGCCGCCCTTGTCGTTGGGGGCCTCCCGCACGCGGAAGGACACCTCCAGCCCCACGTGCGCGAAGACGCCGTAGTCCAGGTCCTCCGTGGAGCGCACCGTCCGGTCGAAGAAGGGCGTCAGGTCCACGCCCGCCACCTCGCTCGCGGCCTGCTCCACGCCGTCCTCGGGGACGCCGGAGCCGTCGCCATGGCGTTGCCACAGCAACCGCATGACATCATCCAGGCACTTCGCGTCGCCGGTGGCGCGGCGCAGCTCCAGGTCCAGCAGCGCGCTCACCACCTCTCCCTTCAGGTAGTAGGAGATGGCGCTGTTGGTGGAGTGCTCGTCCGGGCGGTAGTGCTTCACCCAGCTGACGAGCGACGCCTCCGTGAGCGACTGCACGCGGCGGCCCGGAGTGGAGTGCAGCAGGGAAAAGGTCTCCCCCAGCCGGGCCAGGTAGCGCGTGGGGGACATCAGGCCCGCGCGGCGCACGAAGAGGTTGTCGTAGTAGGCGGTGCCGCCCTCGAAGGCCCACAGCAGCGTGGTGTAGTTCTCCTGCGAGTAGTCGAACGGCACCAGCGCGCGCGGCTTCACCCGCTTGATGTTCCACAGGTGGAAGTACTCGTGCGCCACCAGCGTGAGGAAGTCCTCCCAGCCCCGGAGCGAGGACAGCCCCGTGCGCGGGAAGAGCAGCGCGGTGGAGGCCTGGTGCTCCAGCCCGCCGCGGCCCTTGTCGGTGAGGTAGACGAGGAACAGATAGCGCTTGAGCGGCAGGCCTCCGTACATGCGCGCCTGGGCCTCGCAGATGCGCTGCATGTCCGCGCACAGCCGATCCGCGTCCGGCACGCTGTCGCCCCACACCACCACTTCGTGCGGCACGCCCGCGGCGGTGAAGGTGAGCGGCGTGTGCGGGCCCACCTCGAAGGGGCTGTCCACGAGCGCGTCGTAGTCCGGCGCGTGGAAGGTGGCCCCTTCCGAGTCCAGCGCGCAGAACGTGCGCCAGCCCTCCGGCGCGTCCACGGTGACGTGGTGGGGCAGGGCGCGCGTGGCTTCCGTGTAGAGGAAGACGGTGGCGCCGTTGAAGTAGGCGTGGCTGCCGTCCAGGTGGCTGGTGCGCACGGACAGCTCGTTCGCGTAGACGCGGTAGCGCAGGGTGACGGCCTGCCCTCGCGCGTCCACGCGCCAGGTGCGCTTGTCCACGCGGCGCACCGGCAGGGGCTGGCCGTCCGGGCCCTGCGCGGTGACGTCCTGCACCTGGCGGGCGTACTCGCGCACCAGGTAGCTGCCCGGCGTCCACACCGGCATCACCGCGTCGAGGAAGTCCGTCCCGGCGGGGAAGCTCGCCTCCACTTCGAACAGGTGCGCATGCGGGCGGGGCATGGCGACGCGGTAGTGGACGGCGAGCGACATGGACGGAGGGCCTTTCTTCCTGGGGGACGGCGGGGTTACTTCGCCTTGACGAGCACGGCGCCGAAGAAGCCGTCGGTGCCGTGGGTGTGCGGGGCCAGCCGCAAGAAGGGGCCGGGCCCCAGCTTCGCGCCCAGCTCCGCGCCCAGCACCTCCGCCACGGGGCGCACGCTGAAGTCGGGGTGCTTGGACAGGAAGTCCTCCACCACGTTCTCGTTCTCCTCACGCAGCACGCTGCACGTGCCATAGATGAGCCGGCCGCCGGGCTTCACCAGCATGGCGAAGCGCGCGAGCAGGGCCTTCTGCCGGCCCACGTGCATCTCCAGGTCTTCCGGAGTGAGGCGGTAGCGGGCGTCCGGCTTGCGGCGGAAGGTGCCGGAGCCGCTGCACGGCGCGTCCACCAGCACTCGGTCCGCCAGGCCCTTCAGCGGCGTGAGCGCGGCGTCCGCGTCCGGGCCCTCGTGGGGGATGAGCTGCGTGCGCACGTTGTGCACACCGGCGCGGCGCGCGCGCTTGCGCAGGTCCTCCATGCGGCCTTCGTCCACGTCCAGCGCGTGCAGGTCGCCGCGGTTCTTCATCTGCGCGGCCAGCTGCAACGTCTTGCCGCCCGCGCCCGCGCACGCGTCCACCACGCGGGTGGGCGGCGCGTCCACGAGCATGCCCAACAGCTGGCTGCCCTCGTCCTGGATCTCGAACCCCCCGTCCTTGAAGTCCTGGAGGGAGAAGAGGTTGAGCCGCGTCTCCATCACCAGGCCGAAGGGGGACAGCGCGGTGGGCCTGGTGGACTCCACGTCCTCCGCGGCCAGGCGATCCTGGAGCTGGGCGCGGTCGCCCTTGAGCGTGTTGGCGCGGACGATGAGCGGGGCGCGCTCGTTCATGGCCTCGGCGGCGCGCGAGGCGTCCTTGCCGAAGACGGCCTTGAAGCGGTCCGCGAGGAAGTCCGGCAGCGACGCGGCGATGGGGAAGCGCTTCGCTTCCGGCAGGGCGTCCAGGTCCGCGGCGGCGTCCGGCAGGCGGTCGAGCACGGACACGTCCGGGCCGGTGAGCCCGCAGGAGCGCGCGACGTAGGTGGGGTCCTCGCCGTGGAGAATGCGGGACGCGGCGAGCCGCATGACGTCCTGGCGCGTGGCGTCCAGGGCGTCGAACTTCTTGTGAGACTTCTCCAGGAGGAAGTCCACGGTGCGCTGGCGGCGCAGCAGCGCGTAGACGCGCTCGGCCACGGCGCGGCGCTCGGTGGAGTACAGGGTCGTCTTGCGGCGCAGCACGAACTCCAGGGCGCGGTCGGACAGGCGGCCCTCGCGGCGCACGCCGCCGTAGGCCTCCAGACACGCCTGGAGGACCAGGTCCTCGCGCAGGGGGCGGTTGGGGTTGGGGCGCGCGCGTTCATGCTGGGCGCGGCTCATCTTCGGTTTGTCGGCGCGTCCACCGGCGTCCTTGCGCTTCTTCGGCGCGCCAGGGCGGGACGTGCGGGGCCCACCGGACTTGGGGGGGCCGCCGCGGGAAGGTCCAGGCTTACGAGTCGTGGCCATGTCGCATGGGGCCTTTGCATCCCCGGGTAGCGTTGACAAGCGAGTAACGCAAAAGACGCCCCCGGAAGGCCCTGGATGGGCTGGCCGGAGGCGTCTGGGAGCCGCTGGGGGGCTGGGGCTTCGGACCTCCGTTGGGTCCGCCCCTCCCCGGCGGGGTCCGAAAACCTGTCCGACAGGAGGGTTGCGCGGAATAAGCAATCTGATGGGTCCTGTAGAAGGGAGATGACGTCAGAAGAGGGAGCCTCCTGCTCGTCTGCGGAGCAGCGGAGCAGACGCCGCGTCGCCAAGGACCCGACGCCGCG